>CAXTRU010000055.1:8082-13776 GCA_964246665.1 uncultured Acidobacteriaceae bacterium | reverse complement strand
GGGGTACCACTACGACGTGTACGGGCCCGGTAAATGTGTTGGGTGGCGGCGATGGTCGCCCAAAGCAGACCGGCACAGGCGATCACCAGTATGGCGAAAAGCACACGCATCACTCCATGCAGGATAGCAAATTGGGGGCCAACCAAGGCGCAAAACGTTAGCCCGTGCACGAGCTTGGTGTCGATGCCACGAAAGGGTGTGCTCAGGCAGGTTCCGCTGCGGGTTTTCAAAGGGGACAGTACTGCAAAGCTCAAGAGCATGGAGGATACTGGGTTGGAGCGAGGCCCTCTTTTGTTTTCTCCTTCTCGAATCCGCGAACGAAGCCGCGATACATCGCTGGCCATGGACACCAGCCGTACGGGTCTTTTTAGCTGGCGCCGCAAGGCGGCTACTGCGCTGGCGGGTGTACTTGCGCTCATCATGGGGTACGGCGTCGTGTTTGGGCACAACGGGCTGACAGCCTACCAGCAGAAGCGAGCGGAAGAGCAGCACTTGCGCGACCAGATGCAAACGCTGGACCGGGAAAATAGTCGGCTGCGTGGTCATGTGGATCGGCTTGAAAAGGATCCCGGCGCCATCGAACACCAGGCACGCGAGGAGTTGCACTATACCCGGGCGGGCGAGGTCATTTACACGCTTCCTCCCTCGGAGACTGGTGCCAAGTCCTCAAGCACCGCGAAGTAGATGGCCGTCAGGCAGATGCCTGTCCTAAGATGGACGGGGAGCCGACTTGAACTCGTCGCAGGTACTGTGGGCGCTGGTCGCCATCTTGGGCGTACAAAGTGTGGCGGGTCTCGCCGTAGTTGGACTTGGACGACGTCAGCTTCTGCTGGATCGATGGCTGCCGTATCTGGTGAGCGGTGCGGCTGGCGTCCTGTTATCCACAGCCTGTCTGGATCTCATGCCCGAGGCAGTGAAGGCGCAGGGTCCAGGCATGTTTGTTTGGCGAGCCCTGCTTGTGAGTCTGGTCGCTCTGTTCTGCGTTCAGGCCGTTGCGCACTGGTTTACCGAGGATGCGCTCGGTACGTCTCCGAATGCCGGCGACGTCCCATTATCTCCCCCTGATCACAGGCATGGGCACCTTCTCCATAGCCACCCGCGCATGCAGGCAAGGCCGGGGGCGCTTCTGCTGGGCTCAGCACTGCACAGCACCGTAGACGGGGTTGCGATTGTGGCTGCGTTTGCTGCGGGGCCTCGCGCGGGCTGGAGCGCCGCACTCGCCATCGGACTCCACGAATTACCTCATCGGATCGGCGACTTCGCTCTTCTGCTGCATCTCGGCCTGCCACAAAGACGTGCTGGCCTCTTGGCTGTGGGTGCGGGAGCGATGGCCTTGATCGGGGGACTCGCCGTCGCGCTTGCAGGCGAGCATCAGCGATCACCGCTGTGGCTGCTGCCTGTGAGTGCCGCAACGTTTCTTTACATTGCGCTCGTCGACCTTGTGCCTGAGCTGCAGGCCAACCGGCATGGGCGTGCCATTTGGGGACAGATCGTTTGCCTCGCGGCGGGTGCCGCCCTAATGGCTGTTCTCGTCCAACTGTCAGGAGAGTGATCTTGCGCATCGGCATTGACCTTGGTGGGACCAAAACAGAAGCAATTGCACTCGACGCGAACGGAGCGCAGTTGCGGCGAAGCCGTGTCGACACGGCTAAGGGGGACTACGAGGCCACGGTGGCCACGATCTCGCGGCTGGTTCACGAGACCGAAACCGCGCTGCACGCCACGGGCACAGTCGGTGTAGGCATTCCGGGCACCATCGTCCAGGCGAGCGGACTTGTAAAGAATGCAAACTCGACCTGGCTGAACGGCAGACCACTCGCGAAGGATCTTTCGGCGGCGCTGCAGCGTGAGGTCCGCTGCGCCAACGACGCAAATTGCTTCGCTGTGAGCGAAGCGACCGACGGCGCAGCACAAGGAGCTGGCGTGGTGTTTGGCGCCATCCTGGGTACTGGGTGCGGTGGCGGTGTGGTCATACACGGAACCGCCCATGCGGGGCCCAACGGGCTGGCCGGAGAGTGGGGCCACGTGCCCTTGCCTTGGCCATCGCCTGAGGAGGTGCCTGGTGCCCCGTGCTACTGCGGTCGCTCCGGATGCCTGGAAACGTGGATCTCCGGTTCCGGCTTCGAACGCGAATATCGCGTCGTGAACGGTATATCTGTTCCCGGAAGACAAATCATCACCAGCATGCGGAATGGAGATCCGCTTGCCCTTGCTGCGTTTCAACGACTTCGCGATCGACTTGCCCGTGGTCTGGCCGTTGTGGTCAATCTCCTTGATCCCGACGTCATTGTTCTTGGCGGAGGGCTGTCCAACGTTGATGAGTGGTACACAGGCGAACTGGAGGCGCTTGTGGGCCGGTACACCTTCGGCGCCGGAACCACAACACCGATCCGTCGTAATCAACATGGCGATTCAAGCGGAGTGCGTGGGGCCGCCTGGCTTTGGCCGGCATCGTCCTAAGAATCCAACGCGAGCACCGCGGGCCATTCCATCGGACTACTGCAGAAAAGGTCGGGAGGGCACGACTCCAGCGTCTGTGGAGCCAGTCCGTAACGGCAACCGAGACTTCGCGCGCCGGCTCTGCGCGCTGTGAGCACATCGGTCTCCGAATCTCCGATCATCACGACGCCTTCCATGGGAAGTTCGCTCGCTGGAACGCCTCGGGCACGATGAAGGGCTCTCGCCTCATCCGCCAAGGTAAGAAGCCCCTTCGGATCGGGCTTCTTTGTAGGGAATGAGTTGCCACCATAGTTTGCGAAGAAGAACGGGGCTAAGCCCAACGCATCGCAGATCTCCCAAGACGGGTTCGCGGGCTTGTTGGTCAGCACGGCCATGGGTAGGTGCGGGTGTCGTGTCTTGATAGCAGTCAAGGACGACAGCACGCCTTCGTACACCCGCGTGTTGTCCAGCTTGTGTTCCCGATAAAACTCCAGAAAGTGATGGAATGCCGCTTCGAATCGAAGGTTCTGGACCGATCTGTTTCCACTTGCGGTGTCCAAATCTCCGGGGTCACCCAAAGCCCGCCGCACCAACATGGCAGCGCCATCGCCGACGTAACCTGTGATCATTTCGCATGGAAGTTGTGGGGCACCGACATGCTCCATTGCAGCATTTAATGCGAGGCAAAGGTCAAGAGACGAGTCAATCAGCGTGCCATCAAGGTCAAAGACCAAAAGCCAGGGAAGTGCAGACATAGGTTTGTGACGAGCAGGATCTACGTTGCGGAAACCGCATTAGGCATATTTGCGGAGGATGCCCAGAACGCGCCCCTGAATGCTGACGTTTGTGGCGGGAGCGTAGATGGGCGTCATCTCAGCGTTTGAGGGCTGCAAACGAACCAAGGTTCCTTCACGATAGAAACGTTTCAGCGTGGCGTCCGCGCCATCCACGAGAGCAACGACAATCTCACCCTCGCGAGCCGTTCGCGTGCGCTCTACCAGGACGAAGTCGCCAGAGACGATGTGCTCATCCCGCATGGAATCACCGCGCACCTCCAAGGCGAAGACCTCACGGCTGCCGATGATGTCATTCAGGGAGATGGTCTCGGCCGTCTCAATGGCTTCTACAGGCCTCCCCGCAGCGATACGGCCGAGGAGCGGCAGACGATCGCCGCCGTTGCCGCTGCCGCGCTTGGCCGCGCGCTGCGGTAAAACATCGATCGAACGACTGCGATTGTGAGCACGCTGTAAGAGGCCTTTGCTCTGCAGATTTGTGACGTGTTTGTGGACGGTGGCGAGTGAGTTCAGGCCCAGCCCGGCCGCAATCTCCTCGTAAGAGGGCGAGTAGCCGTTGCGCGAGGTGAACGTGGACAAGAAGTCCAGCACCTCTTTCTGTCGACGTGTAATGGCCATGGCGGAATTGTAGCGAAAGAAAGGCGAACTGCAACCAAAAATCTTTGGGTACCGCTCGTGCCAACAGTTCCATTTTGGGAAGTTGTTTCGTCCATTCCCATTTTAGGAACAAGGCCTCTGGATTCCTGCATTTAGACATTGCGAAAGCGAAGGTAATGCGAAATCTTTGGTCCAAGTCACCGAGGGTGGTGACGCTTCAACCTCGCAGAGCAAGACAGGAGATTCAAGATGCAAGCGCCCATCATGAACATTGAGCAGCCAGCACAAACGATCTACGCCGGATTGGCCTCAACCCTCGAACTGCCCCAAACCGACGATGCGGAACTCACCTCTCTTTGTGGGGGGCCGATACAGGCTTCAGATTCACTGACGCGCGATGAGTTGGTTCTCCAGCATTTGCCGATCGTGCGATTTGTGGCGCGCCGGGTTCATGAGCGCTTGCCGAATCACATCGCTTTGGAAGACCTGGTTTCTGCAGGTTTGGTCGGCTTGATGGACGCTGCCGACAAGTTTGACGGAAACAGGCAGACCCAATTCAGAAGCTACGCCCAGTTTCGGATTCGTGGAGCTATCCTCGACTCCCTGCGAACCTTGGACTGGAGCCCGCGCGAGCTCCGCAGAAAAGGCCGCGCGATGGCTGAGGCGATTCGCGTCCTGTCTGCGCGACTGGGCCGAACCCCTTGCGATGAGGAGATCGCGGCCGAGATGGACATGGATCTCCCGGAATATCAGGAGATGACCGGCGAGCTCCGCGGACTGGAGGTTGGCAGCCTTTATCTCGAGCGTACGGACGACTTCGGCGATGAGGAGTTGGTCCATCTCCCCGCGCCGGCTGCCGAAAACCCCCTGCTGCGCTGCATCGCCGGGGAGACCCGGGAGAAGCTGACTGCCGCCATCGAAACCTTGCCGGAAAAGGAGCGCCTTGTACTTACGCTGTACTACTTCGAAGAGTTGACGCTGAAGGAGATTGGCTGGACCTTAGGTGTCGTCGAGTCACGAGTGTCCCAGATTCGATCCTCCGCTGTGTCGCGGCTTCGGGCAGTTCTTGAAGGGCGATCGCCACAGAAGAGGCGGCGGTCGCGCCCGGCAGTGCAGTGAATATGCCTTGCCATGAAAATATTCTGGATTTATCGCTAAAGCTTTTCTCCGTTGCGTCGATAAGGTGACAAGGAGAATGAATGAGTACCGCGCCGACAGGACCCGAAGCACAGACGTACAACAAAGGGAGTGTTACTTCCGATTGCGACTTCCAAGCGACTCGGAGCGACAATGACTCGCCGGGTCACCTCCAGGCGCTGGTGTCTCGTGAGGTGTGGGCCTGCAGCCTGGAAGCAGCACGATGGGAACGTCTCCTTGCTCTTCGTGCGTCGGTTTCTGCCGGGACGTACCGGGTGTCCGCCGAGGAACTAGCAGATTGTCTTCTGCGCAAAAGCGGGACGAGCATGGCCGGGCAGTAGCGATGTACTCTGCAGAAGTGCCGTCCCTGTTCAACAGGACGAGCCGGCCTAGGAGCAGGTAAACGATGGGCGAGATGTTGCAGTTGCAGGCAAGCGACGGAAACAAGCTTTCAGCGTATGTGGCGAAGCCTCAGGGCGCGGCGAAGGGTGGTTTGGTCGTCGTGCAAGAGATCTTTGGGATCAACCAACATATCCGCAGCGTGGTGGACAGCTATGCGGCTGAAGGCTATGTGACGATTGCGCCCGCCCTTTTTGACCGGGTCCAGCCGGGAGTTGAACTGAACTACAGTCCGGACGACATGCAGAAGGCGTTCGCCCTTTACGGTAAGCTGGACCCCGCAACAGCCATCCTGGACGTCGCCGCTGCGTTTCAGCAGGTACAAGGG
>CAXTRU010000055.1:0-8072 GCA_964246665.1 uncultured Acidobacteriaceae bacterium | reverse complement strand
CAGGTGTGGTGGGTTTCTGCTTTGGCGGGCTGATGGCCTGGTTGTCGGCAACAAGCGGATCTAAGGCAGGCTTTTCGCCCAAGTGCACGGTGGGTTATTACGCCGGCGGTATCGGCAAGGTTGCCAACGAAGATCCTGGCTGCCCGGTAATGCTCCACTTTGGAGCCGCAGACAGTCACATCGGTATGGATCAGGTCGAGGCCGTGCGAATGGCTCATCCTGACGTCACGGTGTTCCTCTACGAGGGGGCGGGGCACGCCTTCAACCGCGATGTGGATCCGAACAGCTTTCACCCGGAGGCGGCGGCGCTGGCGAGACAGCGGACGTTGGCGTTTCTGACTGAAAACATCGCTTAGACAATAAGAGAAGCACCATGCTGGTAGGCAAACAAGCGCCGCCAGCGTGGTATTCTTTTCCTTGGACACTGAGAGAAGTGACTAGAGCATAGAGAATCAGGAGCAAGTACCCGCCGTGTTGGCACCTGCAAAGAAAACAGAAATTATCAGCAACTTTCGCACGCATGACTCGGACACTGGAAGTCCCGAGGTGCAGATTGCGATCCTGAGCTCGCGTATTGCTGAGCTCACCGAGCACTTTCAGACGCACAAGAAGGACCATGGGTCCCGTCGTGGTCTCTTAATGTTGGTTTCCAAGCGCCGTCGTCTTTTGGACTACTTGAAGAAGACAGACTCGGACCGTTACCGCGACGTCATCGGCAAGCTGGGCATCCGCAAGTAAGCAAGCTCCAGCCACCCCATCGGTGGCTGTCAGGAGTGCATACCATCCCAATTTCTTTCACCGCGCGGCACCTGTCGGCAGACCCTAGGGCTTGCCGCACGAGACCCTGCCCACGCTTTACCGGCCGGCCACAAACGGATCAGCCATTCGCTCATCAGATGTCCAGCCCCGCCCGATCCTCCGTCGGCGGGGCTTTCGTCTAGGCGGGTACTCGCCGGCGCGGTGAACAGCACTGAACAGCAAAAATAGAGGACGATACAGATGCAGGACATCACAGTTGAGCTTGCAGGTGGCAAGCACATTCGATTTGAAACAGGGCGGATCGCCAAGCAGGCGTCTGGGGCTGCCTTTGTGACCAGCGGCGACAATGCGGTTCTGTCGACAGCGGTCGCCTCCCCCGATCCAAAAGAGGGCATTGACTTCTTCCCGTTGACCGTTGAATACCGAGAATTTACCTACGCAGGTGGGCGCATCCCTGGCGGCTTTATCAAGCGTGAGGGCCGGCCGAGCGAGAAGGAAATCCTGACCAGCCGCCAGATTGACCGTCCGATCCGGCCATTGTTCCCGGAGACGTTTCGCAATGAGACACAGGTTGTCGCCTTTGTGTACTCCGCAGACCGCGAAAACGATCCCGACGTACTCGGCATCAACGGTGCAAGCTGTGCGCTGGCGCTCAGCGACATCCCGTTTCATGGTCCCGTGGGCGCTGTACGTGTCGGCATCGTCGATGACCAATTCATCGTCAACCCGACCTACGCCGAGCGGCTGCTAAGCACCCTCAACATCATGGTGGTTGGTACGGAAGAAGGCATCACCATGATCGAATCGGGTGCCAAGGAGATCCATGAGGATCGCGTCGTCGATGCCATCGAGTTCGCGCATGGAGAAATCAAGAAGATCGTTGCCGCCATCAAGGACTTGGTTTCACGCGCGGGCAAGACGAAGCGCCAGGTTGCTGACGTTGAGCTCGATCAGGCGTACATGGATGAGTTGACGGCCAAGGTCGGGGATCGCCTGCGGGACGCGCTCGACACGCAAAAGAACCCCAAGTTTGAGAGCTATGCCAAGGTCCGCGAGATCAAGGATGAGCTCAAGAAGGCACTCCCGGAAGGTGACGCCGCGGCAGGCAAGAAGCTGTCGAAGTACTTCGAGCTGATGCGCGAGAAGATCTTCCGCGACCAGGTCTTGAATGATCGCATCCGGCCGGATCACCGCGCTTTCGATGAGATTCGGAAGATCACGATCGAAACCGGCGTGTTGCCGCGTGTTCACGGCTCGTCGTTGTTCACCCGCGGGGAGACGCAGGCCCTGGTGTCGGCGACGCTGGGCACGGGAGATGACGTTCAGCGCGTTGAAACCTATGAGGGCGAACAGAAGCGCCGCTTCATGCTGCACTACAACTTCCCGCCGTTTTCGGTTGGCGAAGTGGGCCGTATGACCGGTGTGGGCCGTCGCGAGATCGGGCACGGGGCGCTGGCATGGCGCGCCATCGAGGCGGTTCTGCCGAGCGAAGAAGAGTCGCCCTACACCCTGCGGGTAGTTTCCGACATCCTGGAGTCGAATGGATCGTCGTCGATGGCCACAGTTTGCGGCGCGTCGTTGTCGCTGCTGCAGGCCGGCATCAAGCTGAAGGCGCAGGTCGCCGGCGTGGCGATGGGTCTGGTGAAAGAAGGCGAGAACTACGCCATCCTGACCGACATCGCGGGCGCGGAAGACCATTACGGTGACATGGATTTCAAGGTGGCCGGCACGCGCAAGGGCATTACGGCGCTGCAGATGGACATCAAGATCATGGGCATCACGCCACAGATCATGCGGGAGGCGCTCTCGCAAGCGCAGCGCGGCCGCATGTTCCTGCTGGACACCATGGACGCGGTGATCTCGGCCCCGAACGAGCAGACGTCGAAGTATGCACCGCGCATCCACACACTGCAGATTCCTACCGACAAGATCCGAGACCTGATCGGACCTGGTGGCAAGGTCATCCGCGGCATCATCGACGCAACCGGCGTCAAGATCGACGTCGAGGACACAGGGCGCGTCAACGTGGCCTCGTCCGATGCTGAAGGCTTGAGCAAGGCCATCCAGATGATCAGCGATCTGACCGCCGTACCGGAAGTAGGGAAGACCTATCTCGGCAAAGTGGTTCGGCTCGCGGAGTTTGGCGCCTTCGTCGAAATCTTCCCCGGCACGGATGGCTTGTTGCACGTTTCCGAAATTGCAGAGCATCGCGTGAAGGACGTCAAGGACGAGCTTCGCGAAGGCGATCAGGTGTTGGTCAAGGTGCTTGCCATCGAGGGCAATCGCATCAAGCTAAGCCGGAAAGCTGTGTTGCGCGAGCAGCGCGCCAAGCTGGGACTTCCGGAGGTCCCGGAAAGCAATGGCACGCAAGATAGCGGTCGTGGACGTGGGGAGCGCAGTGAGCGCCCCGAGCGTTCGTCGGAACGCACCGAGCGTGCGCCCAGGCCGGATGCGCCGCGTCATGAAGAGACCATCACCATTGACGGCGGTGCGGACGACTTCGACGAGGACGATGAGGACTTCGAAGGAGACGACGAGGGTACCGAGGAGGGAGAACTCGTCACGGCACAACCCACCGAGGATGGCCGTCCAGCGCAGGGCGAGGGCCGGCCGCAAGGCACGGCGCGCCGCCGCCGTCGTCGTGGTCGTCGCTCGAGTCCCGGAGCCGGCAGCCCGCCTCAGGGTGGGGCCGCTCGGTAGTCCGCTGCTGCATACGGAGTGACGCAGCCGTGCCCTGGTGGCACGACTGTTTCGTTTTGCAACCTGTTGCATCAGAGGACTTGTGGTGTCCGGGTGAGCAACGGCCGAGGTTGGAAACGATGGCGAACAGCTTGGCCGTTCGTCATGCTTTGTCTGCTGAGCGGAAGTCGCTGGTTGATCGAAGGCGCCGTTCCAGCGTCTTCGTCCACGCTGGTGAGTGAGGCAGCCGGATGCCTGATGGCTGCCGTGTCGTTTTTTTCCGTGAGCCGCTTGCGACGCTCATCGAGCGGCATACCTAGCTTTACGGAATCGACATCGTGGGTTGCCATCCTTGCGGCATCGTTGGTGCTTACCGGTCCGGCGTTGGCGGTGCTTGTCGCAGGGCAGTTCATCAATCCCAACAACACAACCCTGGCGCTGGCCCTTGTTCCGGTGGTCATCGCCATCGTTGTGTCCGTGAGTGGGGAGGCCGAGCATAGCGAGTTTACCGGGCTGCTATGGCCGGGGTTGGCCGGCGTCGCGGGTTTGCTGCTGCTTGTGCCGCAGCCTTCCTTCGGAGACATCCGACCCTGGCTTGGCATGGTGGCGATGCCGGTGATTGTGGGGGTCGGCGCGGGCGTCTGGTCTGCGCGGACCAGGCAAAGCAGGGAAGGCTTATCCGAGGGCGGTCGGCTGCGGTTGGCCTCAAGCTTACTTGCCGCAGCGATGATCTTTGCGGGGCTTGCAGTGTTGCATTGGAGAGCCGGTGGGGAGCTTGCGTTCTCCCTGAGCGCGGCGGCGCTGGATGGGCTCACCGCCGCCCTTACGCTGTTGGTCCTGCGGCGTTTCCGCGCAGTCCGCTGGAGCGCGCAGTTCCTCCTCATCCCGCTGGTGGGCCTTTTGGAGGGCGTTGTGCTGCTTCGGCCGTTTCTCGACTGGCGATCGTATCTGGCGTTCGGGCTCATGGGCGTGAGTGGGCTTTATCAAGGGAGGGCGCACACGCCGGATGATGCGATGGGCACTTCCGGAGAGACCGCAACGCGTGTACCTGAGGCGTGACTTCTGCCGCTTACGGACTTTCTAGCGCGGGAGCGCTCCGGTACACTCAGGCCATGGCAGCTTCCATGTACATCGTGGTGGAAGGTGAGGATCCCGGCTTTGACATTTACGTCAATGGGCGGGCCCTGGCGCGGCAGGAAGCCGCGATTGAGCGGCTGGCCCACACGCTGGGAGTGCGGCCATTGTTGGAGTTCTTTTCCGCTGACGAGAACTCGATGGCGCTTCTGATTGAAGAGGGCGCGGGGAACCCCGACCTGCTGCACCGATTGCCTCCGCCGCAGTGGTTTCGCCCGGAAGAGGGTTTGACCTCGGTACGGGCTTTGATCGAGGCGTTGGAGCAGGAACCGCGGCGCCTGGGCAAAGAAAGCGCGGCGGTGCTGAGCGAGTTGATGGAGTACGAGCGCGTTTTAACGAAGACCGCCGAGCACAAGTTGCGGTGGCACCTGGCATTTAGCTGGCGCTAGCGGCTCGGCTGCGCCTCACTGAATGTCCAGCTCACCGTCGACATCGACCACCAGTGCATCGTTCCGCCCCTGCATCGGGCAGGATCTTTAAAACGTGAGCTTCAGGCTATGCTCGTGATTTGTGCTGAATTAGACCGCAATCATTCAGCTACCAAAAGCGGATGCCCCACAGTACCTCAGCCTGAAGTTGGTCACTGATCGGCGATGTCGTGGTCCGGAATCAGAACGCACGTTCCCATAGCGCGACTTGTCTCGTAGCAATGATGGCAAAGCAATTTGACGTTTAACTCGCCCTCGTTCTTCCCGTTCCACTGGTGTTCGCGAAGAAATGCGACGTGGCACACGGAGCACCACGAATCCGGCCACTGGTTCTCGGGACCAGAATGCGTCGAGTACCACGTCTGGGCGGGAGCTCCGCCAAGTGATTGCAGACGAAGGTTTGGAAAGCATCGCCGTGCCGGTCGCATCGAACGGCTGCTCCATCACTCATGTCGGTAGTGGACGCCAATCATAAGCTGTGCGCAAGAGTCTCGCTCAAGAATCGTTGACCCAAGCCGCACGGTTTCACAGTGGGAACGATGGTCCGGCGGCCTAGTCATCAGGTGTGGGTCGCCGGCTCACCGATCTCATCGAAGGTGAGATTTTCGGCGGGGCTGCCGGTCTTGGTCTTCCAGTGCAGAAAGAGCGTTCCGTAGCTTTCTACGGTGCAGCGTTCACTGCTGACCTGCAGGGCGGCGAGCATGGTTTCAATCCATGCGGGCTCGCCCTCCAGTTCGGCCCAGGTGCCAATCGGCGTCTCATCGAGCACGACATGGCCGCCCTCCGCCGCGTCCCACTCGGTGCGAAATTTCTCATAGCGGAACGCAGGGCAGTAGCCCAATTGGCAGAACACCTCGGCAAGCGCCCCTGCGTCCTCAATCTCCGTCTCGGTCTCAATGCGTACCTTGTAGCGCATGTCGGCTGCATCTTCGCTGGCCAGCCGCTTGTGCGTCAGGACATGCTTCGAGCCGTACTCGCGGATGCGGAGAATCTGGCGCTTGGCCCGAAGTGTGCGGTCGGGTGTGTCGAACAGCGTGTTGCCCTCAAAGGTCCGTGGTGTCTTCAGGGTCAGGCCGAGCCGGTCGACGGCGGACTGGAAGCTTGCGATATCGTCGACAACGAACTTCAGCTCTGTCTCAGCCGCTTGCATGCTGGTCAGTATAGGCCGCGGCGGCGCCATCGCTCCCGAGATCTCTTCCGGGATCTCTTCTAGGATCAGAGGAGATGCGCAAATCGCTTCATCTACAGGCGGCAAACCCGGGGGACGTCGTGCGTGCTGCCGAGATCCTGCGTGCCGGAGGCTTGGTGGCGTTTCCGACCGAAACCGTCTATGGGCTGGGCGCGAACGCGTTTTCGGCTGAGGCGGTTGCGGGCATCTTTCGCGCCAAGCAGCGGCCCTCGTGGGACCCGCTGATCGTGCACCTGCCGAGCCTGGCGGAGTTGGGCGGTGTGGCTGTGTGCGGGGCCGAGCTTACAGCACATGTTTCGGCGTTAGCTGGAGCGTTTTGGCCTGGGCCGCTGACGATGCTGCTGCCGCGCACGGGAGCCGTCCCGGATGCCGTCACTGCTGGGCGAGCTCTGGTGGGCGTTCGCGTTCCGCAGCACCCGGCTGCGCAGGCCCTCCTGCGGGCGGCCGGGGTGCCCTTGGCGGCCCCGAGTGCGAACCGGTTTGGGCACACCAGCCCGACCACGGCACAGCATGTGCTCGACGACCTCGATGGCCGGATCGATGCGGTGCTGGACGCGGGTCCCTGCGCTGTCGGGGTAGAGTCGACAGTGCTCGATGTGACCTCAAACCCGATGGTGTTGTACCGCGCCGGTGCCGTCACGGCTGAGCAGATCGAAGCCGTTACGGGCGTACCGGTCCAGGTTTTCGCCGCAGAGGACGCAACATCGGAGCAGCGGGCTATAGATTCGCTGCCCTCGCCCGGTGTCGGCTTGCGTCACTACGCGCCAGAGGCAGCCGTTCTTCTTATTTCGGGTGATGCTACCTCGTTGTGGGCCGCCGTAGGTGCGGCTGTGGCGGAGGGGCGCCGTGTGGGCGTGCTGCTTCCCAAGGATTGGCCCGGTACGGACTTGACTGTCGACGTGCAGCCCTGGGGCAACTGGGACGACGTGGAGTCACTTGCGGCCTCGCTCTTTGTTGGATTGCGGGCACTGGAGCAGCGTGGGGTAGAGGTGATGGTGTGCCCGTTGCCTGAACCGGGAGGCTTGCGGGATGCCATCCGCGATCGGCTGCTGAAAGCGGCCAAACCGCGGTAGTGTTTCAGCGCATCACGGTGCCGGCCGCATGCGCGTCGCTGGTTTTGTAGAGGTACTTGATGGCCGATTTATACACAAGCACGCGATGGCGCCCGGAGCGCAGCTTGATGGCGCAACGGTCATACCACTCCACCACGCCGTGGACCTCTTCGCCGTCTTCCAAAACCACGGTCATCTCGGTCTGCTGCTGGATCTGCTTCTGGAAATAGAAAGCTTCCGCATGGGAGCTGGCAGGGACGCCGTGCGTTTCCGAAACCATGGCGTGGGTGAGCGGGTCGGGCGCCTGGATGGGCGCACGACGGCGGGCGACTGCGGACAGCAGTGGGCGGATCAGCTTGCGCGCTCCGCCGAAGGACTCCTGGTCCTCCCTGCGCTCATTGGCAGTGTTCACGAATGACTCCTGTCCCGCGGTCGTGGCGCAAGCAAAAGCTGCAAGCAACGATCGTCGGCGCGGGCCCCGATAGGCTGGGAATACTGGCTTGGATGCAGGATCAGCGTCTCCGGCGATGGGAAATGCCCCGTGACGGTCAGGCCGCAAACCTGCAGGATGGTGCCCCTACGTGAGACTCACGGCGAAGGCGTCGAGACTCAGGGAGCGGAGCAGGTTGCGCCGCATACCGGCGTGCACCTCATCCAGGCCGCGCAAGGCGCGCTCCACGGCCTCAAAGCTCAGCGTATCCGCGAGGCGCTGCAGGTCCGCGCGGCGATCCACGTTGCGCATGCGGTCCCCGGCACCATGCTGCAGCAGCAGCACGTCCTCCAACAGCCCGGCCGCTGCACGCAGCAGGGCCAACGTCTTCTCCTGGCCCT
>CAXTRU010000054.1:0-13821 GCA_964246665.1 uncultured Acidobacteriaceae bacterium | reverse complement strand
CGATGATACCCAGCCCCCGCCCCAACCGCCTATGGGACAAGCGTGGGATAAAAGCTCGTTGTACCGGCACAAGATGGCCCAGCGTGGGACACAAGCAAAGACCGCAACGCTACTTCGGATATGTCGGCTTATACTTTCGCTCACCCCCGGGGGCAAATCGAGGCCGCTACAATGAGGTTGCACCGGCTCAGCCGTCTCATATGTATCCACAGATCACCGGTCTTGAAAATGCAATCGGCTTTACTCCAATCGGTGCACCCTCCATATCGAAATGTAAGAGGAGATGACCGTTTCCGTCGGGTCGAAGGAACTGCCGCGTGAAGCTCGATGTTTTGATCTGCACCTATAACCGGAGCGACTTATTACGAAAAGCCGTTGAGAGCCTATTCGGGGCACCGGTGCCCCAAGGTCTGGAGGTTGAGGTCTACCTGGTGGACAACAACAGCCCTGACAATACGGCCGAGGTTGTTCGCGAACTGCAGAGGTTGGCTCCATTTCCGATCCACTACATCTTGGAAACGAAACAAGGTCTTTCCCACGCACGCAATGCAGGTATCTCCGCAGGCACAGGTGACGTGATTGGGGTTATCGACGACGATGAAGAGATCGAAACGCACTGGTTCGAGGTGATCGCCCGCGAGCTCCAGGAGCCTACTGTTGACTACATCGGTGGGCCCTATCTTGCAAATTGGCAAGCACCCATTCCGGATTGGCTTCCGCCCGGGTACCCCGGCGTCATCGGCGTGATGCCGCCAAAACCGCGGGGACGCTTCGGCTCAGGTCATCCGGGAATGCTAAATGGAGGCAACGCTGCGATCCGGCGATCTGTTTTCGAAAGGGTCGGCTTTTATTCCACCCGACTTGGTCGAACAGCAAAAGGATTGCTGTCTGAGGAAGACGCAGAGTTCTTTCGCCGGCTGCTGGCGGCCGGCATCAGTGGCATGTATGTTCCGGAGTTCGCCATCTACCACCATATCCCGGCTGAACGACTCACCCGCAGGTATCACCGAAGGTGGGCCTACTGGCGAGCCGTATCGCAAGGCATCCTGGATCGAGACCAGCGTGAACCCGTAAAGTATCTCTTCGGCATTCCGCGCCACCGCATCGGACGCGCCTTGAGAGGCATTGCCGCCCTACCTCGAAACAGCCTGCAGCAGGGCGGGAAAGCTAGAGCATTCGCGAATGAACTCTCTGTTTGGGATCTGTGCGGCTTCATCCATGGACGGTATTTCTTTCACCCCGAAGACAACACGGCCACCGCGAAAGCTGCCTTCTAACGACGCCCGGACGCCAGATTGAGACAGATGAAAGCACCTCTTTGTATCTCGAGCAGCCCGGAAGAACTTGACCAAGGTCTGTTTGGCAATGTTTTGACACATACGCTGCAGATTCTTCCCTATCTATACGAACGGAGTATGTACCCGGCCTGGCATCTCCGCAGCCAGCACTATGGTGATCCGCCCGACCAACTGACCATTCCGGGTGTGGTGGATCTGGCGTACACGCCTCCTGTAGGTCCCTTTCGCAACCTAACCATCAGTGAAATGCGCCGTCGGCACGGCCAAATTCTGGGCGGCGACTGGGTGGCTTTGGCGCGTATCTGGAGTGCTTACTTCCGGGTGCCGGCACGTGTTCTGGGCGCCGTTGAAGGCGTTCTTCCCCGTGGGCGCAACCTGGGTGTGCACTATCGGGGCACGGATAAGCAGACCACATCCTGGGATTCAAACCCGATCAGTCCCGGTCAGTTCATCACGCTGGTGCAAGACTTCCTTGCGCAAAGACCTGACTTCGACACGATCTTCGTCGGGACGGACGAACCTTCCTTTATCCCCAGCCTCCGGTCCGCCTTATCCCTGCCGGTCATCGATCTGGGCGACGTAGATTTTCACATGGCAACGAAGTCCTCTGTAACGAGGCGGGAAAAGGCTGATCGAGCGATGTTGGACTGTCTTCTTCTGTCTCGCTGTAACACTGTTCTTCAAACATCATCCGCGCTGCCAAGCTTTACAAAGCTGTTTAACCCTAACCTCGAGGTCTTCCGTACGGCCGCTAGCAAGCTCTTTTCCAATATGCCCTATTTTCCCGTGGCCTATATTCCGGTGCTCCCGGTAACAAGAGCCGAATCCCATGCCATTCTGAAGCAGACAATGATGTCCGATTGGATCGAGGACCCTAAGATGCAGCGGTTTCGCACACCCTTCCAAGCAACTCCCCGTTGGCCCCGGAACCATGCCATCTTTGACCTGGCTGAACGTGTGGGCGCAGCGGATTTGGCCGCACGGGTTGTCACGGGATACCACTGATGCCGAGCGTTTCCGTCGTGGTTCCTGCGTACAACTGTGCCGCTTATCTGCCCGCCGCTTTAGAAAGTATCCTGTCCCAAAGCCTGCCGGCGCTTGAGGTCATTGTGGTGGACGACGGATCCAGGGACGACACCCCACGTGTTGTCCGGCCCTATCTGGATCGGATCACCTATCTTCGCCAGGAAAACAAAGGCTTGCCAGCAGCTCGCAATGCCGGTATCCGCGCTTCTGTAGGAGAGTTTGTCGCACTTCTGGATGCGGACGATGCCTGGATGCCGAACAAGCTTGAGTTGCAGATGCCCTTGTTTGCGGACCCTGAGGTCGGCATCGTTTACAGCGATTTTTCCGTCACCTATGCCGATGGACGTTTTCTGGATTCGTACCTAAGAGACCGTCCTCTCGCAAGCGAAGGTGATGTCGTCGAAAACTACATACGTTCGCGCTTTTTATTCCCGTCTACGATGGTTCTGCGTCGTTCAATCCTAGATGAATGCGGCCTTTTTGATGAGGAGATGTTCGCGGCTGAAGACATAGAACTGTTCGCTCGTATGTGTCTCCGTTGTAAAGTCGCTCGCGTGAACAAGCCGTTGATGCTACGAACCGAAGGAATACATAACATCACTGCAAATGTAAACAAGCTGAACGACTACACCATCTTGGCACTCGAGAAGATCTTAGCCAGAGAACCTGCCTTAGGATCCTCAGTGCGCAAAGTCATTCATCAGGAACTCGGGAAGCAGACTTGGTGGAGAGGGTATCGATATTTCAAAGCAGGAGAACAGAAGAAGGCTCGCCAAGAACTGCAACGGGCGATACGGTACGACACGCGCAATTGGAGACAGTGCGCTCCTCTGCTGGTCGCTTCGTTTTTGCCCAAGGCAATGCTGCGCTCTGTGGCAAAAGGTGACTAGATTTTAGCTGGCCTGCAAGACAGGCCGGCGGCGCGAGGCATGCCAACGGAAGAGTAGCTGACGTGCATCGGTGTGGAACATCATGGCTACGAAAGCAACGTAGATCGGCAAGACAGCGGCAATTTGCAAAAAGAATGGGATGAGATGTGCTGCCTGCCAGTGGCGATCTGTCCACCAACAGGCGGCGGCGAACGGCAGGACTGAGGCAGTGATTTTTCCCCAACCTCGCCAGAGATAGGTGGCGGGCGCTATCCCAAGTTCCTTCTGGATGTACCTCGGCCAAAACGATAGGTGAGTGATCACCATTGAGATGGCCGTGCCCCAAGCTACGCCGTAGAGTCCGATCTTTTTTGCCAGGACGACACTCAAGCCGAGGTTCAGGATCGCTTCCCACACGGCCATTCGCGCCACCGGCTTGTGCTTTTCCGTGGCCATCATGATGGAGCCGGCAGTTCCATTTGCGATGGCAAGATACATGCTGATCATTAGAATGCGAACTACGTGCTCCGAAACGATTTGGTACTGCGGGCCCATCCAGAGGCGGATGAAGGTACCGCCTCGAAAGAACAGAGCCGCGCTGATCGGAAGTGCGAGGCCCAGGGTGGCTTGGGTACCACGGATAAGCATTCTCTGCAGACCACGGAAGTCGTCGGACGCGTCGAGTTTGCTGGCCATCGGGGTGAAGGTCGACGACAGCGCACCGGACACTTGGCAGGCGTAGTTGGTCAGGCTGCCGCCGATGGCGTAGAACGTCACCGCACCCACGGACAGGAAGGAGCCGACTACCAGGTTGTCCGTGTTGGTGATGATCTGAACGGCAACCATGAAGACGAACGTGGTGAAGCTATACGACCAGATCATGCGGAGGACATCCATCTTGGGACGGCCGGGCCGAACGCGGCTGTGCGGGAACGTTGCCATCGCGAGTACCGTCGTAGCGACCGCAATCACGGTGATGACGGTGAGTTCCCAGCAGGCCAGCGGGACCAGGCCGCGGCCGCTTCGGAGGATAAGCAAGACGCCCGATGCGCGCAGCAGCGTCTGCGACATGGTCACATAGCTGAGCAGGTCAAACCGATTGATCGCCGCGAGCACGGCGCCAAACACTCCGGACACAAGGGTGACGGCGACGCCAAGGGCGCACAGCAAGGTTGTCACCTGGGCCGCGTGCATCAGGCCGCCTGGGATCTTGAAAAAGTGCGGCACGGCCAAAGCGAGGATCAGGCTGGCCATCGCAACGCCGGAAGCAATGATCAAGCGAAACCACAGAGCCGCGTGAATGGCATCGGAGGCCTCCGTCATCGAACCTTTTGCCTGAGCCTTCGAGACGAAACGGATGACCGCGCTACGGAGTCCTAGATCCAGAAGGTTGAGGTACGACACCGTGGAAACGGCCAAGATCCACACGCCATAGCCAACGGAACCGAGGTGTCGCACGACAAAGGGCGTCAGGAAAAAGGGGACGACCATGTTCACGGCCATCGCCACCCAGTTCATGACCACATTGATCGCGAGTCGCTTGGTACCAGCCATAGAAGACGAGCCTCAATCGTAGCAGCGTAGCTTTGAAGTGGCGGATCGGACGTGTACAGCCAAGACCAACAGCCCTACTCATCATAGAAAGAGACGAGACTCCCGCCTATAGCCCAAAACCGTCATGTGTCGGTAACCATGCAACAGCTAAGCTCAGGGAAGACACACATGCGACTGCTCTTCTGGCTGAGTCTGGCTCTGGTCACCTACACCTACGTTGGGTATGCCCTTCTGCTCACCTTGCTCGCTCGTTTCCGAAAACTGCCTGTGTTCCCCCAACCGATTACCCCTCGCGTTTCGGTCCTTATCGCAGCGCACAACGAAGAAGCCAATCTGCCGGGAAAGCTTGCTTCCCTGTTTTCGGCCGCGTATCCGCAAGATCGGCTTGAGATTGTGGTCGCGTCCGACGGCTCGACAGACCGGACTAACGCCATCCTCGCTCAACACGTGGGACGGATCGTTTCCGTTCTCCTTCCGGCGGCCGGGGGCAAGGCGCATGCTCTGAATCATGCTGTACGGTCGGCGACGGGCGACATTCTTGTTTTCATGGACGCTCGTCAGTCCGTGGACGCCGATGCGATACGACAGCTGGTGTCCTGCTTTGCCGATCCTCAGGTGGGTGCCGTCAGCGGGGAGCTTCATCTTGAGACAGCGGACGGGCAACCGTCTTCGGAAGCACTAGGGATCTACTGGAAGATCGAGAAGTTGGTCCGTAAGCTTGAGTCGGCAACGGGATCGGTGGTGGGCGTTACAGGGGCCTTGTTTGCGATGCGCCGCGAGCTGTACGTTCCACTTCCGGCCGGAACCCTGCTCGACGACGTTCTCACCCCCATGCAGGTGGTGCGGGCAGGAAAACGGGTGCTGTTCCTCGAGTCGGCGATCGCGCGCGACCGCATTTTTTCGGCACCGGGCAAGGAGTTCGGCAGAAAGGTACGGACGCTGACTGGGAACTATCAGCTGCTGCAGCTCGCTCCATGGCTGCTGAGCTTGCGCAATCCCCTGCTCTTTCGCCTGATCAGCCACAAACTGCTTCGTCTTGCGGTTCCCTTGTTTTTGCTTCTGCTGCTGGTCTGTTCTGCCGCGTCCTCCGGCTTTGTGTACCGCGTCGCTTTCGTTGTACAACTTTTGCTGTATGCCGCTGCGCTGCTTGGGGCCTTGGCTCCGGGATCCAGGCGATGGCGTGCTGTCTCGATTGCTTATACCTTTGTCATGCTGAATGTGGCTGCTACGTTGGCGTTCTACAATTTTCTGAGAGGACGCGCGCAGTGGGTCTGAAGTAGACACTGCGACCGAGCGAAGGAAGGAGAGACTGAGATGGGCACCGGGTTAGGACATTACATCCCGCTCCTTGCGTACCTGGGATTCTGGGTGGCGATCGTCCTCTCGCTTGTCAAGAACCCGCTCTACGGTTTGTACTACATGATTCCGTTCCTTCCGTACCGGACCATGCGGGATCACTTTCTTGACTGGCCGCTTGGTGGCAACGTGCTTACCATTCTGGCGCTCGCGGTTTTTGTCGGCGCCCTGCTACGCGGCAAAAAGATCCCGAAGTCAAAGATTCCGCTGATTTGGTTGCTTTTTGGCATTTACATGTATTTTTCAATGTGGATGGGCGCGGCGATCACAACGGCACCGGCTCCCCTCTGGCTTTCCGATGCCAACTTCGTCGGCTGGAAAGATTACATGTTGATGCCGATCATCTTTGTTTCCGCAGGCATGGTGATCGAGGATCGCAAAGCCATCCGCACCGTCATCATGCTCACGGCCTTTTCGGTTCTGATGATCGACCGCAGTTCCCTGATGGACAGCCTTTCCCGAACGTGGACCACGTTCGACGAGGACAAGCGTAGCGGGGGTCCCCTTGCTTTCGGGTCGAATCAGACAGCCGCGTTCCTGTCCCAATTTGCAATGTTCTTTTGGGGCTTTCTGCAATTTGTGAAGCGCCGGAAGCTGAAGCTGGCAGGTTACTTCACGGTGGCCGCCACGCTTCTCGCCTGCATGTACTGTTTCTCGCGCGCGGCCTACATGGCCGTTGTGGCGTGCACCATCGTGCTGGGCATTGTAAAGGATCGCAAGCTCATCCTCCTGTCCGCGGTATTTCTGTTCACCTGGCAGGTCATTGTGCCGACGGCCGTCACGCAGCGCGTCAAGATGACCCACACGGAAGACGGGCGCTTGGAGGCTTCCGCGCAGGAACGTGTGGATCTATGGACCGACGCGGAGCAAAGCATCGGCCATTACCCCCTCTTCGGGACAGGTTTTGGCACATTTCAGTACAGCGAACACGTGGACAACCTGAAGGACACGCACAACTGGTACGTCAAGGTGCTGGTCGAGACAGGTTTTGTGGGTTTTCTCTTTGCCCTGGCTTTGATGTTTCAGATGTTCTCCCTCTCCATACGCCTGTTCCGGAAGGCCGATGACCCGCTGTTCAAAGGCCTTGGGCTTGGTTTATTGATCTGCATCTGCAGCGCGGCGATCACAAACTTCTTCGGAGACCGTTGGACCTACCTGGAGATCAACGGCATGCTCTGGGTCCTGATCGGCGCGGCCATACGGGCCGAGCAGCTTACCGCGCAAAGCGGCCCCAAACCTGCCGAACTGCCTGCCATCAAGCAGCGACCACGGTACGCGTACGCCACCTAGCCGGTTCTCATGCCCCAAATTCAGTGCCTAACGGCAGGCCCCCCGTCCTACGCGGCCCACAGCGATCTGCCTCACGTTCTGTTTGTTGTCGACGGTTTCCCGAAGGCGCTCGGCGGAGGCGAACGGATTGTCTTACGCCTTGCGTCTTTGCTGCCTCAGCATGGCTTTCGCGCGTCCATTCTCACCTTTTCGCTTCATCCCGAAAGTTCGTTCCTGCCGGCGGAGGCGACCTGCCCCGTTTACCTTCTTCCGCTTACCAACACCTTTGGACCTGGCGCGCTGCAAGGGGCTTTGGCGTTCCGTCGCCTCCTGCACGCCCAGCGAGTACAGGTCGTGCAAACCTTCTTCGAAAGCTCTGATCTCTGGGCCGGCCTGGTGACCCGGCTATTGTCGCCCGCGAAGCTCATTTGGAGCCGCCGGGATATGGGCATCCTTCGTGGGCGGAAACACAGCATCGCCTATCGCGCATTGCGGAACTTGCCCCATGCCGTGTTCGCGGTGTCCGCGCGCGTTGCCGAGCATGCGGTTACCGTGGATGGCGTTCCGGCTTCTCGGGTCCGCGTTGTGTATAACGGGCTCGACCTCGACACCTCTGCCTTGCCGCAGGTACGGGATGCGTCCCGCGCGCCGGTGATCACCACCATCGGCAACATCCGGCGGGTAAAGGGTCACGATCTGATGCTGCATGCGCTCCCGAGCGTGCTGGCCCGTTTTCCGGAGACGCGCTTCACGGTCGCCGGGGAGGTGTTGGAGCTGGAGTTTTTTGCTGAACTACAACAAATCGTTGCGGAGCTAGGGATCGGTCGCAATGTATCCTTCCTCGGCAAGATGACAGACCTGCGGGAGCACCTGGCAAGCGCGGATCTGTTCGTTTTGCCTTCGCGAAGCGAGGGCTTTTCCAATGCACTGGTGGAGGCCATGGCAACCGGCGTTGCTTGCGTCGCGACAGATGTAGGCGGAAACGCGGAAGCCCTTCAAGACGGCGTAAGCGGACTGATCGTTCCACCTGAAAATAGCCAGGCGCTGGCGACGGCTGTTCTCGACCTGCTTGAACATCCGCTAAAGGCTGAGGCCTTCCGCTACGCCGCGCGGCGTACTGTGGAAGATAAGTTCACGGCTGAAGCCATGCTGCGCCAAGTGGCCGAGGCCTACGTTGGACTTCTGCAGCCTGACAGCTCACCTTCCCGCAAGTTGGTTACCAAAGATTTCTAAAAAGGTCCTTGCTACAACTTTGGTAAGGGTTATGATCGTCCCGTTCGACCCCATGGCGTTACGACGATCGGGTTAGGTGTCGCTTCTAGACACGGGTACGTCTTCCCTGTCTTCAAGTCAGTGGATCGATGTGTGTCTTCAGCGGGCAACGGCACGGTGATGCTTCCAGCTGAGATCAAGCAAACCGCTCCGCGGCGGTTTTTGGAGAGATGGATGAAGGCTATATCGAAGATCTTTGCTCTCGGTGCGGTGTTTGCTGCATCGTCGTCCCTCGCGTTTGCCGATGATATCAACGGTTCGTTTGCTGTCAGCGGCGCTGATTCGTTCACGTCGAGCTCGCTCACCTTCTACAACCCTGCCCAGGTGGGGCATACGGGAAGCGGTATGCCCGTCAACTCCGACCTTACTGGCACCTTTGCGACCTATCTCAATGACGGGGATGTCGTCACGTTCTATGGGTCGCCGTTGTCCTTTGCTACTGGCGCCTCGCAGACGGTGACCCCGCCGTATGAGCTCTTCTCCGTGTCCGATGGAACTAGCTCTGAAACATTCAATTTCTTCCTGACCGGCTATAGCGCAACCTACTTCAATGACGGCGCTTCAGGCAGTCTGAATACCCAGGAACTGATCATCAACGGGAGCGGCTACTTCACGACGCTCGGTCCTACCGTATTCGGCACGAACGTCGGCGCGTTTTCCTTCACCTCGACCGATACAGGCGGCACCGCCACAACGACCTTCTCGGCGTCCGCCGGCGCGCAGTCTATCGGAACCACTCCTGAACCCAACAGCCTTGTGCTCCTGGGCACTGGTCTGATCGGCTCTGCCTGCACGCTCCTTGTGCGCCGCCGGCGGTCCGCTAACGTGTTCTAACCAACTGCCCCGATGGGGTAAAAGAGACGCCGCCCTCGGGCGGCGTCTCTTTTTGTCTTGTACATCTTTAACGAACGGTCGATCCAGGAACGGAAGAGAACCGGTTGCCTAGGCAAAGCCCCCCTTGGCGGTGGTCGTCTTACACGGACTGTCCACTACCCCAACTGCCCCAGAGCGGCGCTCGCATCCTTGCCGGTCTGCGTGTTGGGTGCAAGCTCAGTAGCCTTTTTCAGCTCGGTTGTCGCTCCGGCTTTATCGCCTAGCTTACTGAGTGTTAATCCAAGGTGGTAGTGAATAGACGCGTCCTGCGGGTCCTGCTTCTCCGCATCCTGCAAAAGATCCCGGGCCAGACCAAACGTTCCCTTGTGGTAGTAAACCCACGCGAGAGTATCTGCCGTGCTGGGCGCCTGGGGCAACGCCCTGCGTGCTGTTTGCGCGTAGCCCAGCGCGACATCGGAGTTCCCCCCACTTTCGATCATCAGGTATGCTAGATTGTTGGCGGCCACCGCCTGTGCCGGATCAAGCTGGATAGCCTTCTTGTACAGATCCATGGCTTTGTTGGTGTCGCCCTTGGTTTCCTCGATCGTCCCCATCAGGGTGTTCGCGCGGGCATCGTTTGGGTGCGTTGCCAACCACCCCTGCCACGCCGCCAAAGCGGCATCCGCATTGCCCGTAGCCAGGGAAGCTTGCGAGTAGGCCTCTAAAGCCGGCTCAAATTCCTTATTGAGCTGCATCGCCTTTTGGGCGCTGGCCTGTGCTCCCGCGAAGTCCTTCATGTGCAACTGCA
Organism: uncultured Acidobacteriaceae bacterium; assembly: GCA_964246665.1. GTDB lineage: Bacteria > Acidobacteriota > Terriglobia > Terriglobales > Acidobacteriaceae > Granulicella. The sequence continues at coordinate 3,556 of CAXTRU010000054.1, read as the reverse complement.
ATTGGGCCAGGTCGTTGTACATCGCGGGATTGTTGGGAACCTTCGCGATCTGTGCCTGTACGCGAGCGAGAGCCTTTTCAGGCTGCTTGTCTAGGAGATCTGCATCGACCAGGAGGTTCAAGGCTGGAAGCAGATTGGGGTCCTGCGCAAGGGCCTGTTCAAGCAGGGTTCGAGCCTCGGCCTCATGCTTCTGATGAAGTTCCAGCTCCCCTAAATCCAGTTTGGCAACCACGTTGTTCGGGTCTCGCTTAAGCGCCTCGCGAAAATCGGCTTCTGACGGGGCAAACTGCTGCTGCGATCCTTCCACCGAGCCACGCCAGATGTAGCCATCCGGCGCCTTCGGGTGTGCCGCGATGGTCTTCTCGGCCAGTTCGCGAAGAGCCGTGGTGTCCTTGCGCGAGCTTGCAAGCTGAGCAAGTCCTCGGACCGCGTCCAGGTTCTGCGGTTCCAGGCGCGCTGCCTGTTGGTAGCTTGCTTCGGCTACGCTGGGATTACCGACTGCCTGAGCCGTCCTGGCCAACAAGATTTGCAGCCGCGCATCATCGGGCGCGTTGCCTGCGGCCTTCTGCAGAAGGTTGAAGGCATCGTGCGTCTTGCCCCCATGCAGAAGCACCTCGGCGTTCATGCGCGCCACCTGAGGATTGCTGCTGTTGGACTTGCTCAGGTCCTTCAGCACATCGGACGCCTGATCCCACTTGTTGCGACCGATCAGGATGCGGGTGTAGCCGATTTGGATGGGCAGACTCTTGCTGTGTTTGCTCTTCAGGTCAGCGAAGACACTCTCGGCGCGATCGGGCTGATTGGTCCTGATGTAGTACGTGAGCAGTGTTTCCGCGGCTTGATCCTTGTCCGGCATGGTGTCCACGGCGTCGATCAGGGTCTGCTCGGCCTTGGCCTTGTCGCCTGAGCGCAGATAGAGTTCCGCCAAGGCGACACGAGGCTGCAACTCCTTGGGTGAGGCCTGCACGGCCGCCTGCACCTGCTGCACGGAGCCTCCGAGGTCCCCTTTGGAGGCGAGGATGCCGGCCAATGCAAGCCGCGCATTTGGGTTCTTCGCATCCAGGCTAACTGCTTTTTCCAGTTCGGCTTGCCCTTGAGTCCGCGTGTCTGGGGTCAGGCTTTCAATCAAGCCGAGCGAGGTGTGGAGCTTGGAATCGTTCGGATTGAGCGAGATGGCTTTTTGAATATCTTCCAGAGCGAGCGCGTGATCGCCTTTCTTCAAGGCTATCCGCGACATCAGCGCATAGCCGTCCGCGTTGTTGGGCTGAGCGGCAAGGATCGCGTCCGCCTGTTCCTTGGCGCGGTCAGGAACGCCGCCCGCCAGCAACATATTGCCGAGATCCAGGCGCGCTTGCAGGTTCGAGGGAGCAAGCGCCACCGTACGCTGCAACTCCTGGTATCCCGCGACGATGGACCCTAACTGGAGGTAGGTCTTTGCGAGCTCATAGTGTGCCGGTGCGTAGTTCTTGTCTACCTTGAGCGCGTTGGAAAACTGGATGACCGCTTCGCGAAGCTTGCCTTCGTCCTCATAATGTTTTCCGCTTTCCAGGTATTTCTGCTTTTGCTTATTTGGATCGTGCTTGCATCCGGCGAGCCCCAGGGAGACCGCCGTGATTCCTGCGACGGTCAGTACCTGGGCTGATGTTCGAATCAACTTCCTGTTCATGCGTCCTCTTCCAGCAATCGAAATCTGCACTGCGCCGTTGTCCCGGGGAATCTCTCTAATTCGGTACGTACGCCGGCAGTAAAGGCGTGACATTCTTCGCAAAGTCAACAACCCGGTTATGTGCCGTCGCTGGGTCTTCTGTGGCCCCAACGGCTGTAATGACGCGAACCAGCGCGGCGTCCGTGCGACCGTACCGGATCGCATCGGTGAGCATCAGGACCGTGGCCTTGTAATCACTGGCAATGCTACGACCGTGCGACTGGTACCAGTACAAGACTTCCTGTTTGTCTCGTCCATCGGAAATGACATAATCGCCGACGTTGTACGTTTTTCCTGTCCTGTCGGTGAAGCTCGTCACGCCAGAGCGCAAAAACGTCCATCCCGCGCCGGGGAGGCAGTTCTGCGGGGAGTGAATCGACTGCCCAGAACGCTGGGTCGGAAAATAGGCGATAAAGAGCTGTACAGGCGCGGTCGCGGTGGAGACCGTCGGAGGCGTATAGATCCGATTTAGGAAATCGCCTTTGCCGAGAACCTCAAGCGTTTCCGGGCTTATCGGAATGTCCCGGCTGTCCCAGTTACCCAGAGTGGCGGGTAATTGCGCCAGCGGGGTGCTCGGTGGCACCGGATCCACATCGCCGCGAGCGTGGATGACCACCAGCGTGGCAAAGAGACAAGCAATCACTACCCAGAATTGTGGCGATTTCACTCGGCAACCTCCTGATGAGGCCTGGCCAGCACGGCCGTCAGCCGATGCACCAGATACAACAGACCGAGCGAAACAAGAAACATCAACCAGCCAGAAAACTCATGAAAGAAACCCATGGCCTTATCCGGGTCCCAATACTGAACACAGAGACCGGTACCGAAGATGCGCGCCACATTGGCAGCAACCGCGATCGGGACACTGGCGACCGCTAGAATCACCCGCCGGCCCGTGTTTCTCTCGAGGAAGTAGCCATAGATAACGGCCAAGGTGAATAAGCTAAGGAGCGAGCGGATGCCGCTGCAAGCTTCAGCGACTTCAAGCTGCATGGCAGGAAGTTGAATGACGTTGCCCTCACGCAGAACGGGAACACCGGCCAACGGCAGCAAGGCACTGGCCAGCCGCGAGGCGAACAGCTGCAAGGGAAACGTAATTTGATTGAACACCACCGCAGGCAGCGGGATCGCTAAGAAGAAGACAAACAAAACGAACCGGAACTGTTTGAGCATCTCGGAGCCAAACAGCATCCAGATTGTCCCAGCAGTCAGCAAAATGAAGGAGGTGCGCGCCAGAAAGAGGTCCGCACCGAAGCGGCCGGTAAGAAGAAAGAGCAGCCCTAAAAGAACGAGCGGCAGTCCAGCCCAGCTGACATGCCTGGGTGTGTTGCGGATCTCATCCCGTTTGGTCCAGATCAGGTATGCCACAAAAAACGGGATAAGGAATCCGTGCGAAAAGTCAGGGAGCTCATACCAGTCAGTGACGAGTTTGACGGTAACGCCGGCATACAGAACAGCAACCAGAACCACCAACATGCCGAGCGGGACGACGAACTGCCACGAAGCCGCACCACGGCCTGCGACCGCGAAGGCGGATCGTTCAGCAGGAACGGACGGTGACGCCGGCAAGGGAGCCGCCACCGAGTTCCTCAGCGCCTTTTGCGATTCAGCATGCACAGATAGCACTCCATCATACTCAGGGTGTGGCGCAGTTCAGCTTACCTTGTTTTTGCGCCTGTGCCATCGAACACAGGTCAACACGTCCGCACCATAGTTGTAGCCCATTTCTCCGGTTGAGACACGGTATCCCCTTGTTTTCAGACATCCACCGAGCGAAACTGCTTGGAGCACTCTCCGCAATGTAGGAGTTCACGGTGATGGAGTTCGCTCCGACGCCGGCCACGAAGAGGA
>CAXTRU010000053.1:0-13854 GCA_964246665.1 uncultured Acidobacteriaceae bacterium | reverse complement strand
ACGCGCAGCGGCTGAAGACAGGGAGGAGCCTTCCCACCCTCCTATCGAGTGCGTGCAGGTGACGCGGCGTTTCTCTCTACCTCTTCGCTGGTCGAAGGGAACTCCATTTAGGATGGAGTCCGTCCTTATTTCTAAACCTCATGGCTCCCCCCACCTCCCGTCGCATCACGTGCGAAACACCAACGCATCGACTCGATCCGTTCGTCGTCGCGACCGGACCGTCCATTCCTCCCATCGAGCGCGTAGCTCTGTTTTCGGAGGAGCAGTGGGAGCAATTTACCGACGAGTGGGCAACCGGTCTTCCGGACTACGAGAAGGTGGAGCGCGCGAGCGGAGCGGGAGACAAGGGTTGCGATGTGATTGGGTTTCCTGTGGAAGGCGGACCCGTTTGGGACAACTACCAGTGCAAACACTACGACAAACCGCTCACGCCGACGAAAGTTTGGGTGGAACTCGGAAAGCTTTGTTTCTACACGTTCATTAACGAATATTCGCTACCACGGAAGTACCGGTTTGTGGCTCCTCGCAATGTTGGTACGAAGCTGGCATCGTACTTCCGGAAGCCGGCTGTCTTGAAAGATGAACTGCTAAAGGCATGGGACGGCTACTGCCGTGATGAGATAAGAGACACGCCAGTGCTTCTGACGGAAGACCTGAAGGCTCATATCAATACCATCGATTTCTCGATTTTCGGTTACACGCCCGTGCTTCAGGTTATTCACCAGCACATGAACACTCCTTTCTACGTTGCTCGGTTCGGACTTGGATTGCCGCCCCGGCCGTCGATGGAACCGCCACCCAATGATCCGGCCCCTGAGGAGACTAGGTACGTGGAGCAACTCTTCGAGGCCTACAGCGACAATCGTGGCGCGGTGTTGTCCGCTGTTCATGACCTGCCTAAGAACCTGCGCAGCCATTACAACCGATCGCGCGAGGCATTCTATTCGGCGGAAGCTCTACGCAACTTTTCGAGGGACAAATTACCGGGGGACGAATTCACAGCTCTGCAGGAACAGGTGTACGTCGGCGTCACCGATACATGCTCCAGGCCGTATCCTTGCGGCTTCACACGGCTTTTGGCAACTACTGATCGTGCCGCGGTGCTACAGATCACTAGTTCACCTCTGATTGGAAAGACAGACATCAGCGACCTTCACGGCATTTGCCATCAACTTGCAAATGAAGACCGATTGGTTTGGGTGGAACAGGAGGAAGGCAGCGATGTCTCACAGCCCGTTTAACAGTCCTCTTGAGACGGGGCTGAGAGCGTTGGCCATTCTCTCCGCTACTTACCCACGTGCATCCGACATTCAGAGACTTATGACTTACGACTATCTTCTGGTGCACTCAGCGGATGCCGATGGGCCAGAGAGTCTTCATCCAGGAACACCGCAGCGCAATGGCGAACTTCTTGTACGCCACGCACTCGTCCAGGGTGGCCTTTACTTATTGCTCACACGTCGCTTAGTCGAGCGACTGGCAGAAGAAACAGGCATCGTGTATCGGGCGACAGATGAAGCCCAGCCCTTTCTCGATAGCTTGGGCTCTGACTATATGCAGGGACTGCGCCACCGCGCCGAATGGATCGAAGATACGTTTGGAAGTATGACGGACATGGAGTTGAACGGTTTCATCTCACAGCGATTCGCGCAGTGGACGACAGTATTTCAGAGCGCTGAAACCGCAGGTGAAGCAATATGATTGGATTCCAGCTTCGCGCGTTAGAAATGACGGGCCTCGACGTACCACCGGCACGAATTACATTCGGTCCAGGACTTAACGTCGTCTCCGGAGCATCGGATACCGGAAAATCGTTCTTATTTCACGCGATTGACTACATGTTCGGTGCCTCCAACCTGGATCTTATTCCTGAATCAAGGCCGTACGGGACCATTGAGTTAGAGATCGAGTCCGACGAAGGTCGGTTCCTCTTGAGGCGTGGTTTGAGCGGTGGCGGCTTTGAACTTCGCAATCTGACAGCGCCAGAAAGTCCAACAACGCTTCTTGGTGAACGCCTCATTGCCGGTGACCCGGACAACATCAGCTCCTTTCTGTTAGGTCTTATTGGTCTTCAAGACAAGAAGGTACGCAAGAACGTAGAGAATGAGCTGCAGAATCTTTCCTTTAGAAATATCGTCCGCTTGGTGATGGTGGATGAAGAAGAGATCATCAAGAAAACATCACCCGTGCACGGTGGGGAGGCGGTCCAGAAGACTGCTGAATCGAACACGTTCAAATTGATGCTCACGGGGCACGATGATTCCGCAATTGTCCGACAGAAGAAGCAAGCCGTGGCAAAGGCTGAACTTGAGGGCCAGCTAGATCTCCTGAACAGGTTGATCGAGGATTATCGTCGAGAGCTTGGTGACAATGCCCCATCCCTCGAAGACCTTCAAGACCAATTCGAACGTTTGGATGCGTCTATTTCAGCAGCAGAAACGACATGGAGTCAGCGGACAGATATCCTGAACGCCCAGCTCGAGGTGCGACGCTCCTTAGTGGAATCGCAACGTGGGGATCGCACAAGGGCGGAAGAGGTGAACGGGCTCCTAGCTCGATTCGAACTTCTGGATAGTCACTACTTGTCCGACATCGCGCGTCTTGATGCACTCTACGAAGCAGGGTCTCTTTTTCCCCCTCTCAGCGTTGAGGCGTGTCCGCTGTGTGGCGCGCCACAAGGCCTCCACGCCTACGATCATCAAGATGTATCGACTTTAGACGTCCAGCGGGTGCGGGAGTCGTGCGCCGCAGAGAAAGCCAAAATCGAACTGCTGCGCCGTGAACTGGCTGCAGCTGTGGAGACCCTCGTTACAGAGTCATTAGGACTGCGCGCCTCCATACGGTCAAGGATCGCGCTATGGAAGACCGTCAATGCGGAGATTGACGGCGTACTGCAAGTTTCTGTTTCTGAAGCGGAACAGGACTATAACAAGTTTTCGGAACTCCGATATCAAGTTCGAGAACAGATTGCAACTCATGAACGTATCGCGAATCTGGTTATGCGACACATGAGAGCACAGGGGGAATTGTCATCGATTAAGCCCGTAAAGCGGATAGTCGCGGAGCTCCCCGCTGGCATCATCAGCGACTTCACGACTGTCTTCAGCGAAATTCTGGCCGCATGGCGTTTCCCCGTTACGGGTACTGTGTCCTTTGACACGCAATCAGAGGATTTCTTTATCGGCATCCGCCGGCGTCGCGAGCAGGGCAAAGGTTCACGAGCTCTGACACACGCCGCGTTCACGATCGCGTTGATGAAGTTCTGTACCTCATCTGGTCTCCCGCACCCAGGGCTCATTGTTCTGGATTCACCCCTCATCACCTATCGGGATCGGGATGATAGTGACACCGACTTATCGCAAGAAGTGCGGCTTCGTTTGAAGGATGAGTTCTACAGAGACTTGGTGACGCGGTCGCAGGATCAGCAGCTCATTATCTTTGAGAACGAGGAGCCCTCGCCTGAAATGCAATCTGAGATTACCTTCCATCATTTTACGGGCGATCCAACGATTGAACGGTGCGGCTTTTTCCCGTTAGCTGCTGCGAACACAGCGAGCGAAACCCCTGCATAGCTGAGCTCTATCGGTGTTGACATCGGATAACATGCCAAGACGCTGATCGTTTTATTTGGTCATGGCAGCTTTGCTCATTCGTCCTCACAGACAGCTATCATGACCATCATCGATGGACGTCGCTTGGGTTGGGATGAAAGTGCAATGTCTAAAGAGGAAGCTCCCTACTCCCGCGGCTTGATCCGCTTGTAGCATCAACTCTGGCCCATTATCCCGAACATTGTTGACCTTGGGATTCGCCTCATACATCTCCATGGCATCGGAGTCGAACGGACGCAACAGGTCAAGTGGCAAACGTCAAACGCCCTTACTTAGCCGACGCGGTCGCCTGAACACTCATATCTTCGAGAAACTCCGAACCTGGGGCGACGGCAGTCACAAGTAAATGGTCCCGCGCGCGGGTACAAGCAACGTACAGAAGGTGACGCTCCGTTCGGTAGACATCTTCTAGATCGCTCTCATCCGCGACGGACTCGATTCGCTCCTGCAGCGGAATGACCTCATCGTCGCAGGCCATGACCGCGACGGCGCGGAACTCCAACCCCTTGGCCAAGTGCATCGTGGAAATTGGCAAGCGCGCGGCGGCTACGTCTACGTGCTGATCCAACACTTGTTGTTTCACGTTCGCCAAATCCGCCGCCTGAACGGCTCGACCAAGCTGGCCCTCTGATCGGACGAACAGTGCAATCTCATGCGCTTGCAAACCGCTGTCAACGAGTTCCCGTAGCCAGGTTGCGACTGCATCGGACTCCTCTTCCTCAGACGAGAAAATGCGAATGGTCGGAACCGGCCCATTGAATAGCGAGACAGCGTCCTTGCGGCTTTCAACATTCCCGTCCACGTCGGAAATATGGGGATCGAGCAGTCTATCGGCTTTCGAGCGAATCTGGTGGGAAGTCCGGTAGTTGATCTTGAGGGTGGCGGCACGACCCCGCATATCCGCTCCGGCTGACTTCCAGGAGAAGGGTTGCTGAAAGATTCGCTGTCCTAAATCACCAGCGAGGAACAAGCCGTTAAGCTTCGCGCCAACCATGGCTGTAATGAATCGAACCTGCGCGATACTGATGTCCTGTGCCTCATCCACGACTGCAAAGTCGAACGGAGAGGGCAAGCCCTGCCTGTAATGCGTCGCAAGCACGTTGAACATGCCTGACCTGGTGATCAAACCTGCTGTTCGCAAACCGTTTCGGACGCCCTCGAAGATCGTCCAGAGGAGCTTGCGTTGTTCTTCGCGGAGCCGCGTCTTTCGTCCGAGCCGATTGACATCGCGATACTCTTCCCACGAATCAAGTTGCCACCCATCTATCACTTGATCCCATTCCGTGGTCAGGAAGCGAAGCGAAAATCGATGATCGCCCGCTCCCGCCGATGACTGCTTGAGAAGTTCTATGATTTGGGCATCGGTCGCAATCTTGGGTTTGCCAAGGTTGAGTTCGAAGAGGCGCTTCCCAATGGCGTCCATCGAGTAGACTTCGATCCGTTCTCCGAGCCGGGGCTCATTGGTGAGCAGCAGCCGAAGTTTTGCCCGAAGCGAGTTGGCAAGCGGAGTGGAGAAGGTGGTCAGCAGGACTCGGGAATCCCGATTCGTGCGTGCGAGGTGCGCCGCGCGGTGAATTGCGACGATTGTTTTTCCCGTGCCAGCCGTACCTGAGACGCGCGCGGGCCCGTTGTAGTTCTTCTCCACCAGCTTCCGCTGGTCTGGGTGCAGAAAGACAGCCCAGCGCTCCCACGGATAGTCCAGCGCCAGCGCCAGTTCTTCCGTGTTGTTCATCACGCGGAAGCGCCGCATGGCGTCCGGGTGCTCGAAGGGGTCTGAACCCGGCGCAACAGGCTCAGGAGCGGGAGGGCGAATGCCCGTGGCTAGATTCAGCAGTGCTTCAGCAGCCTCTGCGGGGAGATGGCCGGCAATCTCCAGTAAGTCATCTTCGGATGCGTTCAGGACCTCCTGTACCCATTCCTCGGGTACGCCATAGTTCAGCAGCGTTCCTTCTGAAATGTTTGGGAGCGCTTTCCGCTTGGGTACGGGACGTTCTTCCTCGACGTACTTCGGAACGGTGATCTCCTGCACACGTTCCCGAATCTCGACCAGTTGCGCCGCGCCGGTTCGGGGATGGGTTTCCATCCTGCGGCGCTCTGCCCAGTGGTATGCGTCATCGTGGTGGCCGATGTAGCACAGCAGCAGGCTGGTGTCATTGCGGTGCACGATCAGGCGGATGTCGCTGGTCACGCGAATCGACCAGAAGTTCTTGTCTTTGGCCTTATCCAGCTTGTGGAAGCTCAGGCTCGGATGGGCAGGGTTCAGTTGCAGGTCAAAGGCGGCCATCTTCGCGGCCTTCTGTTCGTCGCCGGTCAGGCGTGCGAGGCTGCCCGTAAATGTGTCGGCTATACGGAATTCCATGCCAGTCCCTTATACCCGGAAGACCTTCATCACTTCGTCGCCAAGGTGATTGATGACCTTCACGGCAACGCGTCCTGATTCCGGTTTGTCGAAGGCGCGTGAGGTGTCGCTGTTCAGCGTGGCCCAGGCGTCTTCGTTGATAACGGCTTTCAAGCTGGTCTTCAGCGACTTGTACGGATCGTTTGCCCCGAGGAAGTAGGCTTGGCGAACGAAGAAGCTCTCCTCGTTGTAGTCTGTGTCGATGAACCAGCAGGCAATACCGTCCGGCCCGTTGCTGCGGACCTTGCCTGTGCTTGGCTCGAAAACATCGACGCCCAGTACCTTGACCCTGATCCTGCCGTTGCCCGCGTCCTGAACTTCGATTTCCGGTTCGCCGAAGATGACGAAGAGATTGCCCTTGCCGGTGTTCTTCAAGTCTTCGGCCATGTGCAGGTCGGCGTTCATGCGGGCCTTCAGCACGCGGATGCGGCCCAGTTTGTTCATCTCTGAGGAGTGGGCGTCATAGCTGAAGGCACAGGCGATCAGCACGTCGAAGTTGGCGTCGCCTGCTTCGCGGGCGGCCACCACAAGATCTTCGCGCGTCACAGTGCCAAACTCCGGGCCGATGAAAATACCGGCGCGCTTCTCTGTTCCGTCTGCATCGGTGTAACGGCCGTCCGCGCAGATGTAGCTACCCGGCCATGGCGCCAGCGAGGTGAAGGTGATCTTGTCTTCCTTGTGCGCCTGCTGCACACCGGCCAGTTTCAGGTTGTCGAGGATGATCTGAACGAAGTCCTGCGCGTCGCGAGGGTCGCTGCCGCTTTGCCCCGGCATTTCGATTAGATCTTCGTTCTCATCCACGGCCAGCACGCGATGCGGAGAAAGGCTTTCCACGGTGAAGGGGCCAGCTACGCGGACCTTGTTCTTATCGTCGTAGGGCTTGTCGTAGAGGTTCTCGAAGTCGGCCTTGGCAGCGATGGAGGCGTCGATGGCCTTCTGCCGGGTGATGCGCGCCTCCCACCATGCTGCGTGCGTGGCTTTGGCTGCGGCACTCCAACTTTGGGCGGCTTCGCGCGGAATCTCCCACTCGTGCCAATGCTCCTTCAGTTCAGTGTTTAACTTCTCGCGCAGGGATTCGAGCGTCTCCTGTGCGTCTTCCCAGATCACGTCGATCTCAGCATTGTTGGCGATGGATTTGAGCGTGATGTGCGGTACGCGCTCGTAGACAAAGCCCTGACGGACATTGCCGTGAGTTGCTGCTTCCGATGGCACACGGCCTGAGAGCTTCGATTCCTGCACCTGTCCATCGCGGGAGTCGGCCAGCAGATAGAACGGGTAGCGTGCGCCCATGATGCGCGCGCGAGCAAGGGCAAGGGCTACGCGGGAAGTGTCGATGGTGATCCAGCGGCGTCCCCATTGTTCGGCGACGTAGGCTGTTGTGCCCGAGCCACAAGTTGGGTCGAGGATTAGGTCGCCGGGGTCAGAAGCCATCAAAAGACAGCGTTGAACGATCTTAGTACCGCTCTGAACGACATAAACTTTTGCGTCCGTGAAACTGCCGGTGCCGGTATCAGTCCAAATGTTTGCCCTCGGGACAACTTTGAAGTCGTGGAAGAATCGGACGAAACCGATAGACGATGCACGACCCTCGACCCGGTTGGCCTTCACTAATCGGTCCATACCAGAGCGAGGGGTTGTCCACTGTCGCTTTCCAGACTTGTAGGACTTGCCTCGAAATTCGTAGTCGTAGACCGTGGTCGATGCATTGGTCTGTGACGTCAGTGGTTTGATCGCAAAGACTGCGTCTTCGTGTGTTTGTTCCGTGACTCTGTAGCCGTCTGATCTGAAGCCAGCTGAATCCTGCCAGAATTTGTATTCGTAGGAGAAGTCGTCCAAGGACTTCTCCTCAAATAGTGGTCTGTACTTCGTTACCTCAGAATTCTTGCCGTACCAAAGAACGAAATCGGCAACGCGATCCACGTATCGCATGCTGGCTCCAGAAGTCTTTTCTACGACTATGTCAGCTAAAGCATTACTGTCACCGAAGACCTCATCAAGTACTGCGCGTACCCGATGAACATTCTCATCACCAATTTGGACGAAGATCGAGCCCGACTCGGTCAGTAGATCGCGAGCTACCGTTAAACGATCACGCAGATACGTGAGGTACGAATGAATTCCATCCCGCCACGTATCGCGAAACGCTTTCACCTGCTCCGGTTCTCGTGTGATGTGGTCTTTGTTCCCGTCCTTCACATCGCGGCTGGTCGTAGACCATTGAAAATTAGAGTTGAACTTGATGCCGTATGGAGGGTCAAAGTAGATGCACTGCACCTTGCCGCGTAACCCCTCGCGTTCTGCCAGCGACGCCATTACCTGGAGACTATCGCCGAGGATCATGCGGTTCGACCAGTGCGCGTCGTGTTGGTAGAACTCCGCGCGCGCGTCTTCGCTGGGCAGACCGTTGAAGTCCGCGAACATGTCGAATTGCGTCTCGGCTGCCGCTTGAACAGCCTTGCTCTGACGCTCCAAGTCGTCGATGAGCACCTTGGGATGTACCTTCTCCTGGATGTACAGCGGCGGCGCAGGCACTACGAGATCGGACCAGTCCTGCTCATCCTCCGCGCCAGATCAATTGCGGGTCTAAATCGCGGTTTCGACGCTCGTAGGCCACGCGGACGGGAGACAGGTCCTCGGCGCGCATGACGGACTGATACTCCGCCGTGGGAATGTTCTTGCGCGAGGCTTCCTCATGCAACAGGGTTTGAACGGTTTTGGCGGCCTTCGGCTTCGCGGTCTTTGCCATGTGTGTTCTCTTAGTTTTCTACGGGCTGGGTCGCAGCGGAATGGGACTCGGTCACCGAGTCCACCATCTTCCCGAATTCGCTCTCTACAACCGATGCAAAGTCGGAGTTCATGGCGAAAACTTCGGTGAACTCGACGAATGCCCAGCGGCCAAACTTGCCGGTGTTGTTCACACCGGAAATCCAGTAGGTCTCCATCACGATCTTCTTGTCCTTCGCATCCTCACGGCGATACCCCTTAATCTCAACCACCAAGTGCAACAGATCGTCCTCGCCGTGGCCGTCTTCCACCAGCACGATGAAATCAGGCCGATAGATGCGGCTGTCGGAGCCGCAGCGATAGGGCACGTCAAAGCCAAGGTTGTGGTTCTTCACGTAAGAGCGCACCCGTGGATGGTTCTCCGCCACGCGGCAAAACTCAGCTTCCCAGTCGCTATCGAGGATGACCCAGTTGATTTGGCAGCGCCGCGGATCGGTCTGCCAACGGCTGGTTTTGGAAGTGGCAAAGTTGACGTGCGAGGTAGAACCGACCGGGTTGAAGGGATCGAGCAGAGCCTTGATCTCGAACCCGCCCGTTGCCCGGTCGCCGGCAGCGGCATTGACTGCGGCGGTGATACGTTCGCAGGCCATGTCTGCCAGATGACGATAGAGCACCTGCGCGGGATAGGTGTCGCCACGACAGATGAGGCAGGTATCCAGCCACTCCTTTGCGATGCGCTTAAGTTGGCCGAAGAGATGCAGCGGCGGTTCCTCACCGGGGTTGCGCCACTTGGTGTAAAGCAGGTGCGTGGTCAGCTCATACAGGATGGTCGAAGGCCGGGTGTCACGCAGATGCGAGACGGTGAGGTTGACGCTCTCACCGACGATGCCGGAGTTCTGCGTCTGGGATGGGCCGGTAAGCTCCGGCGTCACCAGAAGTTTGGAATCGTCGGTGAACTTCGCGGTAAGACGTTCGTTTGGAAGTTCGGCCCGATAGCCCATGACGCGCGGGAAGCGAATCTCCAGCTTGTCGCGCCCCGGCTTCATCGCTTTCACCTGGATGGTTTGCCGTGGTGGAACAGCGCTGACGACCACAGGCTTGGCTGCGAAGTCGAACGGGATGCCGAGTACATCGGCATACTCCACGTTGAACAGGCCTTCTTCGTTCAGCTCGTAGGATTGGCGGCGAAGCGCGCGGCCAATGACCTGCTCGCAAAGGAGTTGGGTGCCGAAGGCCCGCACACCAAGAACATGCGTGACGGTGTTGGCGTCCCAACCCTCCGTGAGCATGGAGACGGAGACGACGCAGCGAATTTCCGCTCCAAGGCGGCCTTCCTTGCCGACCGTGTTCATGACTTCGCGCAGGATGGAAACGTCGTCGATGTCTTCCACGCGCTCCTGAAGGCCGGTGCGCTCGACACGTTCGCGGCGGAACTGCTCGATCTCTGGTGCGGCCACCTTGCGAAAGCTTTCGTCCAGCGCCTCGCCGGATTCAAGCTGCTCGCTGTCGATGAGCAGTGTGCGTGGACGCGCATAAGCATTGCCATGTGCATCGAAGTTCCGAAAGAGTTCGAGCCGGCCATTTTCGAGTTGCGTTGAGCCGTCCTCGTTGGTACGGAAGAAGCCAGAAACGTAGTCGTAGACCAGCTTGGAAATGGCCGTGTTCTGACAGACGATGATGAAGCAGGGCGGAACCTTGTAGCCCACCTCCTGCCACTTCTCGAAGGTTTCCTTATAGTGGCCGTAGAGCGCATCGAGTGCCGTGTACAGCGGCGTGGGCAGGCTGAGCGGATCGAGCCCGTCCGCTTTGCCCCGGCCCTTCTTCGGCATCAGTTTGCGGATGTTGCTCCACAGTTCGCGGAAGATGGGAACCTCGGCACCGGGGCTATTGTCTGCCACGGGCACGCGCGGGAGCTTCACGATGCCGCACTCAATGGCGTCCATCAGTGAAAAGTCAGACATGACCCACGGAAAGAGTGTGCCTTCGGCATAGCCGGAGCCGCGCAGGAAAAAGGGTGTGGCGGAAAGGTCTAGGATGCGCTGAACGCCTATCTTGCGTTTCACAGCTTCCAGGCCATTGATCCAGAGACGGGCGGCTTCCCTGTTGCGTTCCGCCTCTTCTTTGTCCTCACGCGTAAGGTCTTCTTCGTCCGGGGAGCCGGGCTTCTCCTTGTAGCAATGATGCGCTTCGTCATTCAGCACCATGATGTTCTTCAGGCCCATGAGATCGGGCATCACGCGCTGCAACATCTGCCCCTCGGTTTCGAGGGTGTCGATCGCATCACCATGACGGCCCTCTAGGAGCGCACGATTTCCTTTGGAAAGCTCCATCCGCTCGCGGAGTTTGAATGCGTGGTAGTTCGTGATAACAATCTTTGCGCGCTTGATGTCGTCCAGCATGTCCGGCGAAACAAGCTCACGGTTTGCGTAGTAGCTGTCAAGATCGCTGGGCTGAAGTACGCGCAGGCGGTCTTTGATGGTCAGCCCCGGCGTCACCACCAGAAAGCCGCGGGTAAAGTTCGTGCTGCCGGGACGGCGCACGGCATTGACGGTCTGCCAGGCAATCAGCATGGCCATGACGGTGGTTTTGCCTGCCCCTGTGGCGAGCTTGAGGGCCAAGCGGTTCAGGCCTGGGTTGGCATTCGCGTTGGCAGCAGCCAAATGCTCGACGAACTTTTTCCATGCCGGGCGCTTTGGCGCTACCTCGGTCAGCCAAATCGCTGTCTCGACAGCTTCTACCTGGCAAAAGAACGGGCGTACGCCTCCAAACGGATGATGTCTCCAATGCTGGAGGAGGCGTGCTGTCTCCGGTGACACCAACCAGTCGGAAGGACTCGGCAGACGCCGCCATTCGTCCACCTGTTGCCGCAGCTCGTTGATGATCGGGATGGTCTCGTACCGCTGGGTGCGTGTGGAGACACCCGTATCGTCCTCAAACTCAATGTCTTCCTGAACGGGAGACTGTTTCTGCTTGCGAGGCTTGGGGATGGGCGTGACGAATTGAGCGATGCGTCTCGACTCTATGATCTGCTGCGTCGGCTGGCCGCTGCCGTCCATCTCCCAATGGCGTGCCGGGTACTCATACGGCGAGTTGAGAATCGGACGGTCGAAGAATCCAGTTTGCATCGTAAGCGACTCACCTCAACTACAAGGGTGCTGAAGGAGCACCTTTGAAAGGTCTGGGAAGAATAGGCACGGCTTTACAAGTCTACTTCTCTTCGGAGGTTTAGCTCCGACCGGGCCGTTCCTTTACCACGTAGAGCCGAGGTAGTCACTGTCGCCAGGGACGGCTTTTCCGCAACATCGAACGGAACCCCTAAGTCTTAAGGTCCCGGTGCTTTAGGAGCTGCGCATCACATCTGCAACGACGCGGCCGTCTCAGGCCGGAACTGCCGCTGTTCGAGCTGCAAGGCTGAGGATTTCACCACATCGTGCGACAGTTTGCCTATTAAGGACGCCGAGTTATCCGTGTAAATATGGGCGTCGTGCGACCCTCGCGAGACGGCAACGTAGGCGAATCGCTGGTTTATCAGGTCGGGATGGATGTGGCTATCGAGGTTCACCATCACGCGCTCTGCCGTAAGTCCCTGCGAGCTGTGGCTGGTCACAGCGTAGCCGTGGTCGAAGTGACGCATCTGTTTGGCATCAAAGTTGACCGATCTCCCGTCGTCCTTTTTGACGGTAAGCCGGCCGGCGGTGCCAATCTGCTGCACCGTGCCAAGGTCGCGATTGGCGACGCCAAGTTCCTTAGAGGGAGCTGTGAAGCTGAGCCGGTCCCCCACCGCAAACTCACGCTCCATCTCACGGTAGACGTTCACGCCATAGAGACGCGCTGGGTTGTAGGTGACGGTCGCGCCGTCCGCCTTCTGCACAGTGAGGGTGTTGTCTCGAAGCTGGGTCGCAATGACCTTCGTGTAGCTCCGCTTTTCGATGCCGATGTCCTGGCTGCCACGTGGATAGTAGAGTACGTCCCCGACGGCATAGCGCGTGGCCCATGTCCGGTCCGCGCCGGTCATATCGGAGCGGGGAGCGAGCACGCGCATCGAATGATCTTCCCTTGACACTGTTCCACGGGCCTGCAACTCGGCGCGCACGGCCTGATTGATCTGGCGTCGCGATGCGTTATCGGGGGACACGACAATGGTATTTTCCGGGCTGGCTGCGTAGCTCTTCGCAATCGCCGCGATGCGATGCTGCGCATCGGCGATCTCGGTGACACGGCCCTGCTGTTCCAAGAGGGCGACGCCTTCGGCGATTTCGCCGCGCGACAGATGCTCGACGGCTTTCAGAAGTTCGGGAGCGTTCCTTTGGCGCACGATCTCGTCCACATGGGCGGTCTTCATCCCGGCATTGACCAACTGCTCGAAAGGCTTACCGGCTTCAACTCCCTGATGCTGCCGCGTGTCTCCAATGAATAAAACGCGGTCGCCGGGCTCCAGCTTGGCGAGGAAGTCTCGCACCTGCTTAGTGCTGGCGAGGCTGGATTCATCTACCATGTACAGGTGCCGCTCGGGAATTGGTTTGCGGACTCGCGCAAGGAACCCCTGTAGGGTGTCGGCAGAGATGCCGGCATCGCGAAGCTGGTTCGCGGCACGGGAGGTTGGAGCAAAACCCTCGACGACATAGCCGCGTCTTTCCGCCGCTTCACGTACTGATTTTAGAAGTGTCGTCTTACCCACACCAGCCTTACCCTCCAGCCCTTGAATGACATCGCGCGAAATTAGGATTTCTTCTGCGGCAGCCTTCTGGCCGGCATTAAGATGCTGTTGCCTTTGAGTGTGGGCAACCGCTGGTTGGATCGGCATGATCTGTTCGGCGCGTCCTTGCCCCTGCTGCATCTGGCGAAGGATTTCCCGTTCGGCCCGGATGGTCTCGGCGGTCGTGAACTGCCGCCCAGAGTCGTGCTTCTGCCCCGAAACAAGCTGGAACTCACCACTTTTGATCCGGGACTCGAATCCTGATCGAATCTCCGCGTATGTTGTTTCGCTCATGCCCCGCCGTAACGCATCGCGGTAGAGGTCGCGCTCGTCGCTGACTGCCTCCCGCTCAAAACTACGATCACGGGCATACGTAACGGCTTGTTGTGCCACCTTTCGGGAATCCTCACGATTCTGCTGCGATG
>CAXTRU010000052.1:2322-13926 GCA_964246665.1 uncultured Acidobacteriaceae bacterium | reverse complement strand
TCGTTCGGCGTCTTCTGCCGCTCGGCGCCCTCCACCAGCGCAATCATGCGATCGAGAAAGGTTTCGCCGGGGTTGGACGAGATGCGGACGGTGATGACGTCGGAGAGGACGCGTGTGCCGCCGGTTACGGCTGAACGGTCGCCACCGGCCTCACGGATCACGGGGGCAGATTCGCCGGGGATGGCTGATTCATCCACAGAGGCAACGCCTTCGGTGATCTCTCCGTCGCCCGGGATCATCTGGCCGGCGGTGATGCGGCAAAGGTCGCCCACGCGCAGCTGTGAGCTTGGGACCTCCTCGATGGTCTGCGACTTGGTGAGGCGATAGGCGGTGGTTTCAGACTTGGCCTGGCGAAGGGCGTCGGCCTGGGCCTTGCCGCGGCCTTCGGCCATGGCCTCCGCGAAGTTGGCGAAGAGCACGGTGAACCAAAGCCAAAGCGTGATCTGGAGATTGAAGCTGAAGCGGCCGGTGTGCGTGACAAGGTTGACGAGGAGCAGCACCGCGGTGAGCACGCTGCCGATCTCAACCACGAACATGACGGGGTTCTTCATCATGGTGCGCGGGTTGAGCTTGCGAAGCGCGTCGGTGGAGGCGCGGCGAACAATTTGCCGGTCAAAGAGCGAGCGGCGTTTGGCTTGCGTGGCCATTCTGTGTTCTCTTTCGTTGCGCATGTGTGCGGTGCGCGCCATCATCTTGGCGCGGCGGGTGAGCATGGGTTCGCGTGTGGCTTTAGTAGACATGGCCGGCACGCAGAAGAAGGTGCTCGAGAACGGGACCCAACGAGAGCGCAGGGAAGAAGGTGAGCGCGCCGACGATGAGGATGACGCCTGTCAGCAGAACGGTGAACAACGGCGTGGTGACAGGAAATGTCCCGGCGGAGGCAGGCGTTAACTTCTTGCCGGCAAGGTTGCCCGCAATGGCCATCATGGGAGTAAGCATCATGAAGCGGCCGAAGAACATCGCGATGCCGAGCGTGTAGTTGAACCAGTGTGTGTTGGCGGTGAGGCCGGCAAACGCCGAGCCGTTGTTGCCCGTTGCGGAGGTGTACGCGTAGAGGATCTCGCTAAGGCCATGCGGGCCGTGATTGGCAAGGCTCGAGAGACCGAGCCGGGGCAGCAGCACCGTGACCGCGGCGAAGCCAAGGATGATCAGCGGAAAGATCAGCAGATACAGCATGGCCATCTGCACGTCATAGGCTTCAATCTTTTTGCCGAGGTACTCAGGGGTGCGCCCGACCATGAGGCCGGCGATAAAGACCGCAAGGATGACGAAGACGAGCATGCCGTACAGGCCGGAGCCGACACCGCCGAAGACGATCTCCCCGAGCAGGATGTTGACCATGGGCACCATGCCGCCGAGCGGGGTAAAGCTATCGTGCATGGCGTTGACGGCGCCGCAACTTGCGTCCGTGGTCACGGTGGCAAAGAGCGCGGAGTTGGCGATGCCGAAGCGAACCTCTTTGCCTTCCATGTTGCCGCCGGGTTGCGTGGTGGAGACCTGCGCGTCGACGTTGTGTAACAGCGGGTTGCCGTGGGCTTCAGCCCAGTAGCTTGTGAGCGTGCCGGCGAACCAAAGAAGGATCATGGCGGCGAGCACGGCCCAACCATGCTTGGGCGAGCCAACCATCTGCCCAAGCGTAACCGTCAGGCCGGCAGGGATGAGAAAGATGGACAGCATCTGGAGAAAGTTCGAGAGCGGCGTGGGATTTTCAAACGGATGCGCACTATTCGTATTGGTGAAGCCGCCGCCGTTGGTGCCGAGCATCTTGATGGCTTCCTGCGACGCGATGGGGCCTTGGGCGATCGACTGCGTGGTGACGGTGGCGGGCTTGCCGTCCGTTCCGGTGACGTGCTGCGTTTCGAGCAGATGCGCGGTGTCATAGGGACGGAAGTTCTGCACGACACCTTGCGAGACGAGCACAAGCGAAAACAGCAGGCTGATCGGCAGCAGGATCCACAGCGTGGACCGGGTGAGATCGACCCAGAAGTTGCCGAGGGTGAACCTTTCGCGACGCGCGATGCCGCGCACAAACGCGATGGCCAGCGCGATGCCCACGGCAGCGGACCAGAAGTTGTGGGTGGCGAGGCCGAGCATCTGCGTGAGATAGCTCATGGTCGTTTCAGGAACGTAGGCCTGCCAATTGGTATTGGTGGTGAACGAAATGGCAGTGTTGAAGGCGAGGGCTGATTCGACACCGGCGAGATGCTGTGGGTTCAGTGGAAGCAGGCCCTGCAAGCGCTCCACAAGATAGGTGAGCAGCAGCGTGGCGGCGCTGAAGATCAGCATGGCCATTACGTATTCGGTCCAACGCATTTCGTCGTCGGCGTCGATACCGGTGAGGCGATAGAGCAGACGTTCGCAGGGAACAAGGACGGGATCGAGCCAGGTTCTGCGGCGCTCAAAGACCGCCGTCATGTAGCTTCCCATGGGTTTTGCGAGCAAAAGCACTGCAGCGATAAAGAGACTGATTTGTAACCAGCCGTTGAGGGTCATTTCTTTTCCTAAAACTTTTCGGGTCGCAAAAGGGCGTAAACCAGGTAAACGAGGAGCAAGCCGGAGATGACGAGAAGCAAGATGTTCAGGATCATGAGTGCCCCTTCTTCAGGTGGCTGCAACCCTGCACATAGCTCAGGCTCAGGCCGAAAAGAAGCAACATCACCACCACACTCAATACGTCCAGCAAAGAAGCACCTCCCGACACATCAACAGCCGCGCAACCCGAAAGGCCCACGGCCAGCGATGCACCGTAGGCTTGGGCGGCGACGAACCTTCCTCTTCCATCCGAATCGTTCGTTGCTAAAGAAGGTGTAAGGAATCGCGAAGAAAGGTGCGCAAAGTTTATGTGTCCCTGATCTCGACTTTGGTGCACTGGAAGAGGGTGGAGGGCGAGACCGCGTGGAACAGGGTGTTCACTACCGCGAGTGCGTCGCTCTTCTTCAGGTAAGCCGGGCGTTGCTCGAGGCCCGCACGCTTTCTGAACTGCTGGACAGATTGCCGGGGACCATCGCGACAGCGTTTGCGATCCGGACCGTCGTTCTGGATCTGCCCGATCTTGGCAGGTTATTTCCAAGTATCACTAATGTCCGCCGGACACAGGAAGCGCTTCGCAGCGCAGAGCAATGGACGGCGTCGCCGGAAGACGAGAGCACAAAGGGAAGCAGCCATCGGCGTGTACTTGTTCTTATGGCAGAAAACAAACCGTCTGGATACCTTCTGCTCGAAGGGGCGCAACTCTCCGACGAGGCCGCGCTGCAGTTGAAAGAACTCGTCGGCGCGGCGCTGCACGGAGCCCTGCTCCTCGATCAGGCTTTCCAGGCTGAGATTGCTGGGGAGCGGTCCCGCGATCGACGCGCCCTTGCCGAGTTCCTGGAGCAGGAGCTGCGCAGCTCTCTCACTGCCCTCAAAGGTGCGGCAAGTTCCCTGCTCTGCATGGAACCGTCGGCTGAGCTGCGCAAGGAACTCCTGACGATCGTGAGTGAAGAGAGCGACCGGATCAATCGGTCCGTTTCTGCCGCGAGCTTGCTAGAGATTCAAGTGGAAAGAGAAGCGATCTCGCTGGCTTAGGCAAACCCTCCTCGATGCGGTGGCAAGAAAAGACCTAAAACCTACGCGATGTCTCTTTGCGAAAAGAGGAACTCGCTCCTGCTGAGCTTCTGACGGCAGGCACGCTGCTGTCGGCGAAGAGACCCCTCAACGCAGCAACCAGATAAGCAAACCGCACACGGCAGCGATCAGGAAAAAGCTCACGGCTACCCAAAGTGAGGGAAGTCCCTCCGGTTCTGCCGGCGTAGCCAATCGGACCGCGGAAGCGTCCGCTGAGTGCGAGATCTTGGAAGCGGGATCGCCCATGTTCGTCTCTCCTTTTCGCCTCACACGCAGCGCGATGCAGCCGGCTGTGCGTGCTGCGATCCTTCACAGGGAATGATCGCCGGAGAGCCATCAAAAAGGCATTGGCCTCGCGGGAATCCTTACACCTTCTGAACGGCGGGTGGGCTCAACTTGAACTTGGTCCGCGCTCACACAAGGACCAAGGAGGGCTCAGAGAGCCGCTGTATGAATGAACCTGAGAGTTACTTTGTAATCCCCACGCATCGCTTGCGCGACGTGGCCACCACGGTCCACGAGTACGACGATCACTTCTGGCGCAACGGGCACTCGCCCCAAATCATCGTGTTCGATGATTCCACGCCCGCCAATGTGGACAAATATTTCGCTGAACTCAAGGACCTGAAAACGCGTTCGGATCTGTTCTACGTTGGTCCGCAGCAAAAGGAAGAATTCCTCTGCTACGTGAATTCCCGGCTAAGAAACAAGCGGCTTGAGCCTTTGGTGAGGAACCTGTTTCGGCCCAGCTATGGAGGCAATCGCAACTACACGCTGATGTACACCCTGGGCGGCTTGCTGATCAGCTCGGATGATGACATGCGGCCGTACTCCTTGATGGAGGCAAGCCCTGAATCGTTGGAGACCAACGAGATCAGTCGCGGACGCTTGCACCGCGTCGGGCAGAACGGCTA
Source organism: uncultured Acidobacteriaceae bacterium (assembly GCA_964246665.1). Taxonomy (GTDB): domain Bacteria; phylum Acidobacteriota; class Terriglobia; order Terriglobales; family Acidobacteriaceae; genus Granulicella. Next base: position 9,409 of record CAXTRU010000052.1, on the reverse strand, counting down.
CACCCGCAAGTCTTTCGACATCATGTCGGCCTTCCTTGATGTGCTCGGCAAACCTGCCTGCGATGTCCCTGAGAACTACGAGAAAGGCGACCTGCTCGTCGACACAGCGATGGATCTGGAGACGAACGCCAGCAACGGGCTTGCTGAAGAGAATGCATTGATGTTGTCGCGGGGACCCATGCGCGATGACGCTCTGGTGAAGGTCGCGCAAACCTTCCGCTCAGGCACCAACGACATTGATGCGATTGATTACGTGGAGATGTTTCTTGGCAACGAGCAGCAGATGAGCCCGGATGAGTTGAACGATCTTTACGTGCTGGTGAACTTTCGCCCGGTGCTGACGAACAAGAACTGGCGGATGGACTGCGGCGTCGCGGGGTATGACAACACCTTCGGTCTGCCGCCGTTCTTTCCCACGCGGCTTCGCTTCGAAGATTACATCTACCGCATCTGGCTTCAACAGGATGGCATTGTGGCAGCCCACGTGGACGCGGCCCAGCACCACACCAAGAGCAACTACATGCGGAACCCGCCTGCCTCTGAGGTTCTCAACGAGGAGATCGCCAACCTGCTCAAGCGCAAGATCAAGGACTCCGTCACCCATATCGATGAGCTGGGGGTGAGCTTCGAATATCGCGGCGAGATCACCGCGCAGGACGCGGAGGAGATCCTGAGCAAGATCACAACGCTGCACCAGAGAGCTGTTGAGGCTTCCCGCACTGCAGCCAGTGAGGAACGAGCCGAAGCGCTGCGGCTGTTCGCAACCAACCTCGACAAGGCCTTCTATGGCTTTGAGCCGGACTTCTTTCAACACAACCTGGTGCGCATTGTGGACGATGCTGTCGGCGTTATTCGGGCGTCCCTGGAGCTATGGCCGACGCTCGTTGAGATCTGCTACTTCCAGAAGACAAGACACGGACTGCCAATGCTGCAACTGCAGTGATCCGGCAAGCTCCGATGACTTAGAAGAAAGAGCCCTGGGTGAGCCTGTAACGGCTCATCCAGGGCTTAGTTTTCAAGCCAACCCTCTGCTTAGAAGTCGTACCGCAACGCGAACTGACCTGTGCGGTTGCCAGCGGATTCCGCCGTGGTCGCTGCGGTGAGTGCGCCGAAGCCGGACACGCCGATCTGCGTGGCGGGAGGGGCAAAGTTGGTGTGGTTGAACACGTTGGTAAACGTGCTCTCGAAGCGTAGGTGCGAGCCTTCCGAGATGCGGAAGTTCTTGGCCACACCCAGAGCCACGGTCTTGGTGCCGGGCCCTTCCAGGATGCCTACGCCTGCATTGCCGAAGCGGCCCGCGTTGGTCGGCGTGGGGGCAAAGGCGTTCGCATTGAAGTAGGCGGTGCGCGAGCGACCGGCCGTGAAGTTTGTCGAGATCTGATCCGGACGGGCAAAGGCCCCGCGGTTCGCCAGATTCGTGTTGGATTGGTCAAAGGCCGGGCTGATGCTGGGTGTCAACCAGGGCCCGCTCTCAATCAGGGTGACTGTGTTCAGGTCCCAGCCACCGACGATCTCGTTCACCAGGCCACCCCGGTTGAGGTATCTGCGGCCTTCGCCGAAGGGCGACTGCACGATGCCGGTAAGCAGGAAGCGGTTACGGCGCGTACCTTCCACGTTGCCATAGTCGGCACGGGTGTCGAAGCGGTTCGCAATGGGCAAGCCATACGCAACCTCGCTGCCGAAGCCGCTCGGGTTATCACCTTGGTTGTCCGCCAGGTTCTTGGCCAGCGTGTAGTTTGCGTCGAAGTACAGGCCGTGCGTCATGCGGTGCGTTGCCTCAACCTCAAGGGCGTCATAGTTAGCTTCGCCATGATTGAACGTGCTGTAGAGCTCGCTCCAGTTCTGGTACGGCGCACGCGGGTCCACATAGATGCCCGTGGCGGCCTGAGCGACGGAGGCGCCCGCGTTCGGTGTGGCGTAGGGCGTGGTGCTGGCCGGAATCTGGTTCAGATCCTCCGTGATGCTAAGCCGGTAGGTGTGCATGCCGACGAAGCTGGTGCGCAGCGAGGTGTTGGACGTGAGTTCGCGTTCCACGGTCAGGCTGTACTGGTTGGCTTGCGGGTCGCGGTAGTGTGGGTCCACGCCTTGATCCAGACCACCGCCGCCATACGCCACGCACGACGGCGAGTTCGGGTTTGCCGCGCACGCAGGGCTTGCCGGCGGCGCCGTGTTTGGGAAGGTAATCAGCGGCTGCCCCGCAGCGTTCAAGCTGTTGCTGTATGGGTGCAGCGCCGATGTGGGATTGCCGCTGTTGTTGAAGGAAAGCGGACCGAGGTTGGTGATGGTATACACACCAAAGCCGCCGCGGATCACCGTCTTGTCATTGTTGAACGGCCGGTAGGCGAACGATACGCGAGGCTGAACATTGCCCTTGTAGGTTTGGCGCAGGCCCTGTCCCACACCATCCTGCGTGGCGGTGACGTACTTGCTGCAGGGGATCAAACTCGTCGTCAGGCCGCAGGCGTTGAACGATTGCTGAAAGCCCAGATTGGAGGCCTGAATCCTCTGCTGCTGCAGGTAGCTTGCAAGGTTGTCGGGAACGACGATGGAGTTGGTGGTCTGATCGAAGTTCGCAAGATTGCCCCCGTCTTCGATGAAAGGAGGCAGGATCTGGTAGCGCAGGCCGTAGCTCAGTGTCAGCTTACTCGTGATCTGCCACTCATCCTGAAGATAAAAGGCGCTCTGCACGGCTGTGCCGCCCACGTCCGGGCTTGACACCGCGAAGTACAGTGTCGTCGGCGCCCCCATCAGGAAGTCGGCGAAGGCATTGCCGGCGAACGCAGGCTGATTGGCTGTGGCCGGCACCGCGCTGAAGTTGGGCTGAAAGGTGAAGTCGCCGAAGTCGTCGGAGTTGTAGACCGGCGCGAAGCTCTCCAGATCGAAGTAGCGCACATGCCGAATGTCCGCCCCGCCCTTGAAGGTGTGCTTGCCGAGGGTGTAGGTCAGATTGTCGGTGAACTCATATGTCTTCGACTGCGTGACCCCGGTCTTATCGCGGCCAATGCTTTGGAAGTTGGTGCCGGCATTGAAGTTGAAGGTGGGAAAGGCGTTGGTCAGCGGATGTTGGCTGATGTTGACGCCCTGCAGATTGAGTTGCTGCAGCGCCGCCGCACCCCCGATCGGAAAGCCCACACCGGTCGTCACGTTGGTAAGACCGAAGCGAAACTCGTTCACCAATCTCGGCGTGAAGGTGTAGGTGTAGGAGACCAGCAGGCTGCGGTTATGGATGCTGTCGAGATCGTTCGGCAGCAACGGATTCACGAACTGCTCGGCGATGTTTTTGCGGCTAAATCGTGCATAGAGCGACTGCTTGGCGCCGATCGTCTGATCAACGCGCAGGTCGGCGCCGTTCGTGCTGGCGGGCGTCGCGACAAAGGTCTCGTAGTTGGGCGAGCCCACCGGCGCGTTCGGGATGTTCGGCAGCGGATAGTAGGTGCTCAGGAGCGTGGCTGCAGTGGCATTGATGTTGGTCACCGGATAGGGATCGCCAAGGTCGGCGAGATTGCCTGAGCGGTCCGCCACGGAGGGCACCGCGTACTGCTCCGCCGCGGAGAACGTGCGGCGATTGCCTTCATAGTCGAAGAAAAAGAAGGTGCGGTCCTGCCCGTTGTAGAGCCGCGGAATCGAGACCGGACCGGACAACGAACCGCCGAAGGTGTTGTAGTTCAGCGGTGCTTTGCCCTGGAAGTTATACGGGTCGGCGTTGAAGAGATCGTTCTGGTAGTACTCAAACAGGCTGCCGTGATACCTATTGCTTCCGCTCTTGGTCACAAAGGTGACGTCGCCCACTTGTGAGAACTCGGCGCTGTTGTTGAAGGCCGTGACCTTCACCGCGGCAATGCCCTCCTGCGAGGGATACGCGTCCGCCAACGGCCCGTTTTGGCGCACGTTGGTCGTGGAAACGCCGTCCACAGAAAAATTCACCTGCGAAGAACTCGCGCCGTCCAACGCGATATTCCCTTGGCTATCCTGCTGAACGTTGGGGGACAAGGAAAGCGCGCCCAAAGGACTCGTGGTGACGGCTCGATTGTTCAACGGCAGTTGCGTGATCTGGGCATTGTCCTTTGAGTCGCTGATCACCGCGCTTTCAGTGTTGATGACGTCCGCCGCGCCGTTCACTTCGATGGTTGTGGTCTGTGCCGCAACGCCCAGCACAACCGGCAGGCGGAGATCCTGACGCGCATCGAGCTGAATGCCGCTCAGGTCCGTCGGGGAGAAGCCCGAAAGAACAGCCTTCAAGCGAAAGTGACCGGGCTTGATGTTGGAGAACAGGTAGTTGCCGTCGTTGTCGGTGGTGACGGTGCGATCGGTGTTTTCATCCTGGCTGTGCAGGGTGATCGTGGCCCCGGGGACGGCGGCGCCGGTGCTGTCAGCGACTGTGCCGCGAATGCTGCCAAAGGTCGACTGCGCCAAAGCGGAAGGGGCCTGCAGGCACAGGCCGCAAGCAATGGCCGCTGTGGAGAGCCCCAAAGCCCGGCTGAAACCAAAGGCTGGTGTTAAAGGTGAAATGCACTGCGCGCCCCGCGTGCGACCCAAACGTTCATGTCCGTTCATATCGGCCTTTCTATGAAAACCGTGATGTTCCTTCTAAGTGCACCGCGAAATGCGTGAAGGAGGCATGATGGTCCAAACAGAGTTGCCGCGATCTTTACGGTATTTTTAGGGCATTCCGGCTACTATCAAGAGGCTGGCCAGGGTGAGCGCGGCGGGTCGCATGTGCTTTGTTACGCGCGGACGCGAAGGGGACGAGGGTGGTCAACGCGATACCAACGCAGGATGTTCGCGTGATCGTCCCGAGCTTCAAATCGACCATCTCAGGCAGGCCTAGGTGGAAGGCTGCCGGTGCGCTTCTGTCGGCCGCCCTGGCGGTTGCCTTCGCCATCTTTGGGTATTTCCTTCACTTCTCGCTGTCTGCGGCAGAGCCGGTCGAACTTCTTCTGGTCATTTTGGTGGCGCTTCGACTCGGTCTTTTCGAAGCGTCCGTGACGTCCGTCGCGGCGGCTCTTTCCCTGGATTTTCTGTTCACGCAACCATTGTTCCGCTTTGCCATGGCGGACGTGCAGAACTGGATCGCTCTGCTCACCTTCGAAACGGTCGCCCTGTTTGTAAGTAACCTGTCGAGCAAGGTTCGCAAACATGCAGCGCAGGCTCAGGAACAAGAACGGCGCGCGTCGACCCTGTATGAGCTCAGCCGCTCCATTCTGTATGTGCAGCAACAGCGTCCCATCGGCGAGCAGCTTTCGCCCATCATCCGCGACCTGATCGGCGTGGATCAGGTTGCTTTTTGGAGCATCACGGAAGAAGCCGCCTCAGGGAACGCCGTATCCGCTGGCGACCTGTCGGAAGCGGCATACCAGGCGTATTTGCTGGATCGCAACGTCGATGACATCGAAGGTCGATGCTCCGTGCGCAGCTTGCGTTTGGGAGTGACACTGATCGGCGGCATGGCGCTTGGAGGATGGTCTCCGGATCCATTGATGGCAGACGCGGTTGCGTCGCTGGCCGCGTTGGCCTTTGAGCGCGCCCGCGCGAACGACCAGGAAAGTCGCGCCCAAATGGCACGGGACGCCGAGCAACTGCGAACGGCCGTGCTGGACGGCCTGGCCCATGGTTTCAAGACGCCTCTTACCGCAATTCAAGCGGCAAGTTCGGGCCTCTTGGCGATCGGTGCCTTGAGCCCGATGCAGAGCGAACTTGTATCGATCATCGACGATCGGGTCACCATGCTGGCGCAGATCACAACGCAGCTCCTGCGAACCGCAGCCCTCGACGCCGGCGAGATTCGTTTGCGGCGCCATACCACGCGCCTGGCGGAACTGATTGAGCGGGTGGTGCACGCACAGGATGCCGAGGTGCAGGCGCGTCTACGCATCGAGAGCTCACCGGCGCCGGTTGAGGAAGATATCGATGCACCCCTGGTGGAACTCGCCCTGCAACAGCTGCTCGACAACGCCGTCAAGTACTCTGCTCCCGAGACGCCGGTGGAGATCAGGATCGGACGCAGCGCGTGGGAGACGGCGATCACCGTGTGCAATGCAAGCAGCGCTGAGTTCCAGATCACCCCTGAAGAAAAGACGCGCATCTTTGAACGTTTCTATCGTGGCAATCGTGACGGCTATGGGCCGCCAGGGACAGGGTTAGGTCTTTCGGTGGTGAAGAAGATCGCAGAAGCGCACGGCGGGCGCGCCTGGGTGGAGTGCGGCGAGACCACCACTCGCTTTTCTTTCTGTGTAGCCAATGTGAGGAGACGACCATGAACAGCTCGCAAGGCGCGATTCTGCTCGTAGAGGATGATCTGTCGATTCGGCGCAGCCTGAAGGCCTGTTTGACCGAGCTGCATTTTGAGGTGGGTGAGGCGTCCTCCGGGGAGGACGCGTTAATGACCCTGCGGCAGCGTCCCTTCGATGTCGTGCTGATGGACCTGAACATGCCGGGCATGGGTGGCATGGAGGCGTGCCGGCGACTGCGCAAGGAGTTTCCCGCCCTTTCTCTGATCGTCATCACGGTGCGCAACTCCGAAGACGACAAAGTCAACGCGCTGGAAGCGGGCGCCGACGACTATGTCACCAAGCCATTCCAAATTCGCGAGCTGACCGCGCGCATCCGGGCAGCCCTGCGACGGACCCGCGATCGCGTGCCGGAACCAGAACGTCTCATTCAGATCGGGCCGTTCGAGCTACACCTCGGGCGACGTTCGTTCAAGAAGAACGGCACAGAGATCCACCTCACGCCCACGGAGTTCGATTTGCTGGCGTACCTGATGCGGCATGCAGGCCACCCCATCCTCCATTCAAAGCTGCTCAGCACGGTGTGGGGTCCCGAGTATGGCGATGAGCGCGAATACCTGCGCACCTACATCCTGCAACTTCGTCGCAAGTTTGAGGAAGACCCTGCCCAGCCGATCTACCTGAAGACGGTGAACTATCTTGGCTATGTGTTTCTGGACACGGTAGAGAAGACGGCACCGCTGAGTGAGGAAGACAAGTCGTTCCCCGCGAAGCAAGTAGCCGGACAGTAAGATGCGCCGTTCGATGAGGCCCACAATGCATGGCGAGGGTCACCGAACAGACAACGTGCGGTTCTGATT
>CAXTRU010000052.1:0-2312 GCA_964246665.1 uncultured Acidobacteriaceae bacterium | reverse complement strand
AGCAAGAGGTGTATGGAAGATCCAATTATTCGTGCGGAGCAGGTGGAGAAGTTCTACGCCCAGCCTAGCGACAATCGCATTCAGGTCATCGCAGCGACGGACTTATCTATCTGCAAGGGCCAGATTGTCGCACTTCTGGGCCCGTCAGGCTCGGGCAAATCCACGCTGCTGCGCATGCTCACCGGTCTGGTACCGCCCTCGGCGGGGCAGGTGTACTGGCATGAGAAGCCCATGGAGAAGGCCCAGGCAAACGTGTCGATCGTCTTCCAAAGCTTCGCGCTGTTCCCTTGGCTCACAGTCCGGGCCAACGTGGAAGCCCCGCTGAAGGCGCGCGGCATCGGGCCGGAAGAACGCAAGCAGCGCACGCTGGCGATGCTGAAGATCGTGGGCCTGGAAGGGTTCCAAGGCGCCTACCCGAAAGAGTTGTCGGGCGGCATGCGGCAACGCGTCGGCTTTGCGCGAGCCCTGGTGGTCGAGCCGGAAGTGCTCTTCATGGACGAACCGTTTTCCGCGCTCGATGTGCTCACCGCCGAAAACCTTCGTGGAGAGTTGCTCTCCCTGTGGCAGAAGAAAACGATGCCGACCCAGGCCGTCTTCCTGGTCACCCACAACATTGAAGAGGCGGTGATGTTGGCCGATCGCATCATCGTTCTGGGGCGCAACCCTGGCCGCATTCGGACAGACATCAGCGTTCAGCTCGCCCATCCCAGGAATCGCAAAAGCCTTGCCTTCGATCAGCTTGTCAACTACATCTACAAGGTCCTCACGCAGCCTGACATCCAAGCGCCTGTCCTTCCTCAACCGTCTGGAGCGCACGCACCCATCTACCAAATGCTGCCGCACGCGCGCCCCGGGGGGGTGGCCGGTCTGTTGGAGATGCTGCAGGATCATACGGGACGGTATGAGGTGTACCGGCTTGCGGACGAACTCTCCTTGGAGATTGATCACCTGCTGCCCATCGTCGATGCGGCGCAACTGCTTGGCTTTCTCACCGTAAAGCAGGGAGAAGCCATCATCACGGAGGCTGGTGCGGGCTACGCGCAAGCCGAGGGTCTGGGCCAACGCGAGATCTTTCGCAAAGCCGCCGTGGAACATATTCTCCTCATCCGGCAAATCGTCAGCGCGGTCGATGCAGCCAAGGACGGCAGCGTTCCGGAGGACTTCTTCCATGACCTGCTCGATGAGCAGTTCAGCGAGGAGGAAACGATTCGCCAATTGGAAACCGCGGTCACCTGGGGCCGCTACGCGCAACTGTTCGACTTCGACGCAAGCCGTCGGCGTTTTGTGCAGGCCGACTCCGATGCGGAAGGGACCCGGTAGTGGACCTGTTCGGCCGACACAGCGTTGCCGCCCGCAGCGACGGCACGATGGGCCGTACACAAGCGCTGACACGCACCTGGCCGGTGATCGCGGACGTGGTCGTTGCGTTCATTGGGCTGGCGTGTTTCTACGCGATCGTCAGCGTGGCGCACTACTGGGCAGCCCAGCCGCGCCCGGAGATTGCCATCTCCCTTAGCCCGCGAGCTCTTCCCCTTTACGCCTTCTACTCCCTGGTGCGCATCGGCCTGGCTTATGTGCTGAGCCTCTGCTTTGCAATCGGGTATGGCTACCTGGCCGCGCACAGCCGAAGGCTGGAACCGCTGCTGCTGGCGGGCCTAGATGTGTGCCAGTCCATTCCGGTTCTGAGCTTTTTGCCCGGTGTCATGTTGGCCATGGTCGCCCTGTTTCCCAAGCGGCAACTCGGCGTGGAGCTTGGGGCGATCCTGCTGATCTTCACCGGCGAGGTCTGGAACATGGCCTTCAGCTTCTACTCGTCGGTGAAGAGCATTCCACGCGAGCTGAACGAAGCGGCCACGGTCTACGGCTTCTCGCGATGGCAACGGCTCTTGCAATTGGAGCTCCCGTACGCAGCCATAGGCCTGGTGTGGAACTCGATGGTGTCCCTGGCAGGCGGGTGGTTTTTCCTGATGGCGTGCGAGATGTTCGTCCTGGGCTCGCGGGACTTTCGCCTTCCCGGCCTTGGCTCCTACCTGCAAACCGCGGCAAGTGCCGGCGATACCTCTGCCATGACCATGGGCCTCGCGGTCATGATTGCGATGATCATTGCCATCGACCAGATCGTTTGGCGTCCGGCCATCGCGTGGAGCGACAAGTTCAAGTTTGAACAGGTGGAAAGCGCCGGCCGCGTCCACTCGCCCATCCTGCATTTGCTGCAGCATGCAAGCGCTCTTGAAACGCTGCGCTGCCGCACCGTCGTCCCGCTTTCGGAAGCGATCTACCAGAAGCTGGGCAAGCGTCCTGGGGAGCAGGAG
>CAXTRU010000051.1:7776-14045 GCA_964246665.1 uncultured Acidobacteriaceae bacterium | reverse complement strand
CCCCCAAAGTCAGATCGAAGCCCCGAAAGAACCCCGTCTACGCGCAGTCCACTCCGACTCAACCTCCACCACACCCACCTCCCCAGTCGCATAATGACTGGCACTGGACCACTTCCAGTTCTCCGCAAAACCCACCAACCCCCGAGTCACCGGGTTCTCATGCATGTAGCGAAGCTTCTCCAACCGCTTCTCCCGCGTGAACACATTGAAGTCGTGATACCGAGCCTGCCAGAAAGGCCGCTCCTCCCGCTTCACCGCCACGGACAGCTTCAGCGCCTGCAAAGCTTTCCCCAGCAGCGCCACCCGCGGCTCACTCACCAGCAGATGCACATGCTCCGGCATCACCACGTATCCGCTGACATAGAAGTCATAGCGCACGCGCATGGTCTCCAGCGCCCTCTCGAATAAGTCACGAGCCTCCGGCGAAGAGAGAAAGGCGTTGCGGCGAAAGCAACTGAACGTCACAAAGTGAAATCGCCGGTCTCCTGATACCGCCTAAGCCCCTGAGTCACGCCCCACATCCTACAACCCAGGTCTCAGAAGCGAGACCTGGGCCACACGGCACCCGGCGAAAAACCCTCAAGTCCGGCATCCCTGGCAATTGCGTACTATTTCGCCATCCCTGCTACGCTTTGATCACACGTGGGCTCGCGAGCTTCCATGCAAGCGCGCAAAGATGGCTCTAAGTTGTTCATTTCAGATATTTTGCGCACAAATTCCTTGTTTTGAATATCTTGCAGCTCCACCCCCGCGCAAGTGCAACAAAACAAAGATTCTAGTCACAAAATCCCAAACAGCAGGGGGGTGGAGTGGACCCCCACGCCGAACGCACAAAACAGAGAAAAGTCAAAAGTGATCACTTGGTGCTAAAGCTCTTTCGCTCCAGAAATAGAGACCGGCCTCACTCCGGACCACGCCTGCAGCCCGAGCACACCGGTTGCCAGCAGCACCACGATCGCCGGCTCCGGCGTAACCAAAGTGGTCAATATTCCAAGGCAGGATGGGCGGAGAAGAGGCGCCTCCGCTGACGTTTCAACAGGGTGTCGGATGAGCAGGGAGCGTAGACTGCCCATCTTCAGCCAGAATAGGTGGTGGAGACCCGTATGTTGGCGAGGCTTACTGTTCTTGTTCCTTTGTGCTTTTATCAAGCTAGCGCGGATTCACCTTACTCCGGCGACGGGCTGCAGAGCGACGATACGAGTTGTAGCCTGCGCATCCGGGCACACACCATCGACTGGGAAACCGAGCTAAACAATTGCCACAACACGCCCTATCAGCGGGTGAGCAACGCCCCGAAGGGCTTGCGGGTTTACCAACTCATGACCCGGAGCCGTGGGTGCCGCCTGCGCGTGATCGAAGTGCAGCACGGCACAGGCTCTAGATCCCACGGTTGGGTGGTCACCGGCTACACCACTGTGGCTGCATGGCGCAAGAACGACCCCTCGTCCGGCGGTTCTGTCTGTCGTTTCGACACAGACACACCGGACAGCCTTTAGTCATCTCCAACGGGAACAATCATGCCAGCGTTGCGCAGAGTTCCGCGCCAACAGGCTAAAGCACGTAAGAGCATGCCCCCAAGTGCGATGGAAAGCAACGAAACGCGCGCGGACGCAGCCTACGGGCTCAGGATGAGCCGTCTCACCCTCTTCGCTAGACTACAAACGTGACGTTTCCTGCTGAGCCGCACGCCCCCTCGCTGCAAGTGCAGCTTGACGAGATCACCGCCAACACACGCCTCCTTGTGCCGCCCGAGCGCCTCGCGCGGACCGAGCAGCTGGTGCAGGACCTGCTCGGCTCCGGCATCGAGGACCATCTGCTCGCGGTTGGCGCCGTCGCCCCTCACTTCGAGCTGAAAGGCACCAATGGCAAAGTCGTTCGCTCCGCGGACCTGCTCGCGCTGGGTCCGTTGGTGGTGAAGTTCTTTCCCGTATGACATGACCGAGTTGGAGGCATGGCAAGCCCTGCAACCGGAACTGCGGCGCCGCCGAACCCTGGCCGTCGCCATCAGCCCACAACTGCCGCGCCAAAACGCCTTTACGGCGGACCGCCACAGCCTCTCGTTTCCCCTTCTCTCGGACCCTGCCTGCGCCTTCGCCGGCCAGTGCCAAGTGGCGCACACCGTCCCCGAGCCCACCCGCACGCATTACCGCTCCATGTTGGTCAACATCCCCTTCCTCAACGGCGATGAGACATGGCGTCTGCCGATCCCCGCCACGTTTGTGCTCAGCGCCAGCGGTGTGGTGCTCTACCGCGAAGGCTACGCGGACCACCGCGTCCGCCCCGAGCCTGCACAAGCAATGGCTGCACTGGACGAAGCGCTCGCCTGAGAACGCCCACCAAGGTCACGTCGCTTCAACAACGCCTAACCCGAAGTAAACGCGAGCCGGGCCGCTACCGGCGGCTCGCCGCATCGTTCAGCGATCGCCCGCGACGAGCGCGACCTCAACATCCGAGTTCATCCGCTGTGTCGCCGCTACATCCGCCTGCTTCGGGTGCTTCTTCGCTGGGCAATGCAGACGCGCTGAGAGTTGCGGCAACCAAATCTCCTGCAACGTTAGCTGCTCGCCGTCGCGATGAAAGACAAGCTTCCCGACACCAGAAAGATTCTGGTCGCTCCACGCCACCACGCCCAGCGCCGATCTACCCGGGCCGTGTACCGTCATCACATTGTCGGAGATGACGCCGAAGGTGTAACTGCCGGCAGGAAACACACTGGACCCATACTCGAAAGCGAACGGCACCGTTGCTCTTGCAAGCGCCCTTGGATGCTGCGCGAAAGCCGTCGGCATCGCCGCTGCGACGGCGAGCAGGAACGCAAGTGAGGCTTTACCGATTGTGGGGCACGTGCTTCTCATGGTGGCTTCTCCTCTTTTGAGAGGCGACTTAGAATCATCGCCCTCACTGGAGTAAGCGCACGTCCTCCAAATTCAGTGCCAACCTTTCGATTCTGCCTGAGTCGCCGTATTTTCCGCCGCCTAGTTCGTCGCCTCCAGCGCGGTCCTCTGCTCCAGCAGGGTCAGCAGCACCATCTCTTCCTGACGCAGGGCATGCTCGTGCTCGGCGATCTCCTCTTCCAGCTCTTCCTTGGCCACCTCGGCACTGATCTTCCCGGCGAGGTAGGCTTCCAGCACCGCCGGATGAACGTACGCCTTGCGGCACACAGCCGGTGTGTTGCCCAGTTCCTTGGCCACCGCCTTAATCGCCTCCACCACGTTCTTCTTGGCCTGCGCCGCGGTCTCAGACGGCCCCAGGGTTCGCAGCATCTCGTTTGCCAGCACCGTTCCCGCCCAGGTCCGGAAGTCCTTCGCGGTGAAGTGCTCGCCGGAGATTTCGCGCAGGTACTCATTCACGTCGGACGAGTCGATCGCATGGTGATTGCCGTCATGGTCCAGAAACTGAAAAAGCTCATAGCCTGGGATGTCCTCACACGCCTTGATGATGCGCGCCAGCCGCTTGTCATGCAGGCTGATGGTGTGGTGCACGCGGCTTTTGCCCTGGAAGGAGAACGTGACCTCTGAGCCATGCACCTCGACATGCTTGTTGCGCATCGTCGTCAGCCCGTAGCTCTTGTTGTCCCGGGCGTACTCCTGGTTGCCGACACGGATGTGCGTCATCTCCATCACGCTCACGATGGTCGCCAGTACCTTGTTCCGCGGCAGCCCGGGCAGCTTCAGGTCCGCGGCCACGCGCTCGCGGATCCTTGGCAGCGCAGCGGCAAACTTCACCATGCGCTCGTACTTGGTCTCATCGCGCATCTCGCGCCACTTCGGGTGGTAGCGGCTCTGCTTACGCCCGCGGGCATCACGGCCCGTCGCCTGCAGGTGCCCGTTCGGCTGCTTGCAAATCCATACATCCGTCCATGCCGGCGGGATCACCAACGACTTGATCCTGCCCAGCGTCGCCTCGTCCGTTACCGGATCGCCGCCAGGGTCCACCGTGTAGTCGAACCCCTTGCTATCCCCTCTTGCATGCCGCCGGATGCCCGGCTTCCGGTCCGTCACGTACCGCAGACCCGCGGCTTTGGCCGACGCCGCCGGATCGAGCGGGTCTACCCCAGCCTCAGTGTCTTCCGCCCCATCTGCTTTCGCTACGATGGCCGCGGCAATTAGCGGCTCCACCAACGCCTTCGCCCGGCGAGCTCTTTGCTTTTTTTCTTTCACGACTGGCATAGGCGTTGAGATGCCGTTCTGCACAAAGCTCGTGTCATTCTCGGCGTTGTGCTTGCGCAACATCGCACTTCGGGCTGCCTTTTCCACGGCTGTGCTGTCCAGAAAAGCCAACGATGGTGGCAAAACTACCTGCAAAGCCCGAACCTGCTACCACGAAAGCGGTACGTTGGGCGGTTGTGGACGGGTTTTCCACGTTACCTCCATCACGTTACCGCTACGCTGTCCCCATGCAGGCTAATAACGAGAAGGGCACACTGCTCACAAACACCTTCCGCCGGCAGGTCATCGTCAACTTCTGCCACACTGTTCTGCGGCACGATGACGACTTGCTGAGACAGGCCATCGACCGCTACCAGCAGTCGCTGATCAACCCGAACCGCCGCTAAAATACTCCAGAGCACAGCGGCCTTCATTCCTACGTAACTTTGTCATTCCCGCAGGGAATCTGCGTTTCTCGTTTGCCGCCGCCAACCCTTCACGCATCTCTTCCCTCGTTGGGTTACCCTCGCCAAAGGGCCACAACCCGAGGAGAGGTACATGCCGCAATCCCCCGCTCTCGATCACCTCGCAGCCTGGAACGATCTCGCCGCGCACGCCGCCGAGCTGAAAAGCACCACCCTCAAAGACCTCTTCGCCCAGGACCCCCAGCGCGGTCCCAAGTACACGCTTGAGGCCGAAGGTCTGCTCCTGGACTACTCGAAAAACCGCATCACCGACCAGACCCTCAAGCTCCTCGTAGCGCTGGCCGAGGCCATCGACCTCAAAGGCCGCACCGAGGCCATGTTCACCGGCGGAAAGATCAACATCACCGAAGGCCGCGCCGTGCTGCACACCGCGCTCCGCGCCCCCAAGGACGCGGTCATCAACGTCGACGGCACCAACGTCGTGCCGGAAGTGCACGATGTTCTCGACAAGATGTCCGCCTTTGCCGACAAGATCCGCAGTGGCGGTTGGACGGGCTACACCGGCAAGCGCATCCGCAATGTCGTCAACATCGGCATCGGCGGCTCCGACCTCGGCCCCGTGATGGCCTACGAAGCGCTCAGGCACTACTCGGACCGCAACCTCACCTTCCGCTTCGTCTCCAACGTCGACGGCACCGACTTCGCCGAGGCCACGCGCGACCTCCAACCCGACGAGACGATCTTTCTTGGCGCCTCCAAAACCTTTCCCACGCTGCAAACCATGACCAACGCGCACACCGCGCGCGACTGGTTCCTCGAGTCCGGCGCGCCCGAGAGCGCCATCGCCAAGCACTTCGCCGCCATGTCGACCAACGCCAAAGCCGTGCAGAGCTTCGGCATCGACACCGCCAATATGTTTCCGTTCTCCGATTGGGTGGGCGGTCGCTACTCCATGGACAGCGCCATCGGCATGAGCACCATGATCGCGATCGGCCCTGATGGCTTCCGCGACATGCTCGCCGGGTTCCACAGCATGGACCAGCACTTCCGCACGGCGCCGGTCGCGCAGAACCTGCCAGCGCTGCTCGGTCTGCTCACCGTCTGGTACACCGACTTCTTTGGCGCCGAGACCGTCGCCATCCTGCCGTACGACCAGTACCTCAAGCGCTTCCCCGCATACCTCCAGCAGCTCACCATGGAGTCCAACGGAAAGCACGTCACGCTCTCCGGCGAGCACGTCACCTATGAGACCGGTCCCGTCTACTGGGGCGAGCCCGGCACCAACGGCCAGCACAGCTTCTACCAACTGATTCACCAGGGCACACGCCTCATCCCCTGCGACTTCATCGGCTTCTTCAAGACGCTGAACCCGCTCGGCCAACACCACGACATCCTCATGGCCAACGTCTTCGCGCAGACCGAAGCGCTCGCCTTCGGCAAAACCGCCGAGCAGGTCAAAGCCGAAGGCACACCGGACTGGCTGGTGCCGCACCGTGTCTTCGAAGGCAATCGCCCGTCCAACACAATCCTGGCTGACGAACTGACCCCCAACATGCTCGGCAAACTGGTTGCCCTGTATGAGCACTCGGTCTTCACGCAAGGCATCGTGTGGAACATCGACAGCTTCGACCAGTGGGGCGTCGAGCTCGGCAAGCAGCTGGCGCAACGCATTGCAGCCGAGATCGAAGGTACCGGC
>CAXTRU010000051.1:6934-7766 GCA_964246665.1 uncultured Acidobacteriaceae bacterium | reverse complement strand
CTCCAGCACCAACAACCTCATCGAGCGCTACCGCAAATCGAAGTAGCGCAAGGCCGTGCAGCTTCAACAGCCGTCACCGCAGGCGCAGAAGCCATTACCGCAGGCAAACGCCGTCACCGCAGGCGAAGAAGCCATCACCGCAGGCAGAGAAGCCGTCACCGCAGGCAAACACGCCGTCATCCTGAGCAAAGCGAAGGATCTCTGTATTCTGCACAGCCCGGCCACCGCCATCGGCCGTCAACCAATCCATCACTGCATCAAACCCGGGAGAGCGATCCATCGCTCTTCCGGAGCCCCATGAAGCCGTCCCCCGTCGTCGCCCACCTTGCCCCCACGCTCCTCGGAGTCAGCACGGGCATCCGTTCCTTCACACCCCTCGCCGTCGCCTCCTGGTTTGCCAGCCAAGGCAAGCTCCCCGTAACAGGCACATGGGCGTCGTGGCTCGCGCATCCTGCCGCAGTAGCCACCCTCACCGCAGCCGCCGCGGGGGAATACATCGGCGACAAGCTGCCCAACACCCCCAACCGCACCGCACCGCTGGGCCTTATCGGTCGCCTTGCGCTCGGAGCCACGGTGGGCGCCATCATGGCTACGGCCTTCAAGCGCAAGCTCGCCGGCGGCATTGCCCTGGGCGCCCTCGGTGCGGCCGCCGGCACCTATGGCGGCTTTTACCTGCGCAAGGGCCTAACCAAGGGCGCCGGTCTCGCCGATCTTCCCGTTGCAATCAGCGGGGATGCCGCCGCCATCGCGCTCGCGGTGCGCTCCCTGCGACGCCTGACCGCGTAGCTCCATCTCACCCTCAGGTCCGCGTCGCCGGTGCTCGCAAGAATAA
>CAXTRU010000051.1:4173-6904 GCA_964246665.1 uncultured Acidobacteriaceae bacterium | reverse complement strand
CGCGCTCACCGCGATCGATCCCAGCGCGCACGGGCCAAACTGTGACCAAATGCCCCCTTGTACGTCTCAGCGCACCGGTGTCCCCGTGTTCGGCACCAACGGCAACACACCCGACACAAAGACCAGTGCAGCCTCCTCTGAAATCTCGCCCTCATTGGAGGCCCACGATCCCTGATCGTCACAACGGTCGACGTAGCTGGCACCCGGCGCCGCACCACTTCGCTGCACCGCCCGCAACGCAGGGTCAGCCCCCTCCGGATCGCTGTTCGGCCCATTCACAGCCCAACCGGGCATCGCGATACCGTAGTCACGGTAGATCCAATGCCATGGATGCAAGACGGGGTGCCGGCCGAAGCCGGTGACAAACGAGTGGTGGGCGGCATTATTGCCCAGCATCCACGCCAGTTGGTCGCGGGCTGCCTGCTGCAGAAGCGGAGACGGCTGCAGCTCGTCAGCCATCAGGAACATCGCAGCCATGTGGAGATCCCGTTCCGCGCTGGCCCACCAAAACTCGTGATCGTCGAGCGCCACGCGATAGGGCCGGCGGCTGGCTGCGTCTGCGAGCACCTTTGCTTGCTGAAGAACTGCCTCCCGGGCTGCCTCGCGAAGCAGACGGGGTGCGCCTTGCGTGTACGCAAGCTGGTAGATTCCCAGCAAGGAGGGATCAAGCCAGCTGACCTCGCGTTGCGTCCTGTGCCGAATTGCTGCAACCAGCGCAGGCGTGTCCTTCCCGGAACGCAAGCTATGCTCCGCGCTCGCCCAAAGCAGTTCTCCGGCTGCGTCGTGATCCCTGTAGAACGGGTCGTGGGCAGGAACAGCCGGGTGCGTCTGCAGCCATCGCCACGCTGCATCGGCGGCATTTCTGTACCGAAGGGCGGCCGCATGGTCACGTCCGTCGAAAAAGCGCGCGGCCTGGTACATCACCCCGACAAAGTCGGCAGTACTGCCGGTTGCAGCCGGAGCCGCAATGCGCTGGTTCGGGTCCAACTCAGGCGCCTTGCCCCAGGCGGCAACAAGGGACGCCTGCGTGGCCCCATCCACCTTGTTGCGCACGCCACCATCGGCGTCCTGCATCTTCAGCATCCAGCTAAGTCCCCAGCGGGCCTGGTCCAGCAACGCAGGATCGCCAGCGATACCGGCCACGCCGGCAGATGGTGGGTGGGTACGGGCGGCGCGCTCCTGTAAGGCATACAGGTCCAGCAGGTAACTCACCGTCAGGGCCGCCATCGCCGTCCACTTGCCGTAGTCTCCCGCGTTGTACCAACCCCCGGTGAGGTCGCGCGTTCCGCCGGTCTCCGCGAGCAGGGCGTCATGCGTGTGGGACGCCGGATGGTGAACGCCTGTCGCGGCGTCGTCCACCGCCACACCGCTGCGAACAAGATGCAAGGTATGCAGGGCTGCCCCGTACAGGTCACCCGAGGCATCATCCGACGTCTGCGCTGATCCATGCAGGAACGACAGGAGCGCAGCAAAAACAAGGGCAGCAGACCTTTGCATGCAGGTCATCTTAAGCGGAGAACTGCGTCCCAGCGCTGATGCCGGGGCAAACATTCGCGGGACCAACATCCGGTAACACGCGAGTTGCCTCGAAGGCTCCCGTTCGTTTACCGTATCTCTTGAGCGGCAATCGGACAGGCTCCACGGAGACCCTCTTGCAGCTCACAGGAGGTTCGTTTGTCATCCGCAGCCATTTTCTCCTCCCCTGTTGCCACGCCTTTTCCCGTCACGCCCGCACCCAAAGCCCCGAAACAACTGCCCGGCGTCGCCCTGGACCAATACACCGGCGACCCGAACTTTATGGCATCTCTCGCACGCGGCCTGGTCGTTATCCAGGCCTTCACGCCGCAGATGCCGCAGATGACCATCTCGCAGCTCAGCCTGCGCACCGGCCTGTCGCGTGCCGCCGTGCGCCGCTGCCTGTACACCCTTTGCAAACTCGGCTTTGCCGGTGCCGACGAGGCCCAGCGCTACTCGCTGCGCCCGAAGATGCTGACCCTGGCCAACACCTACACGGCCTCCAGCACGCTCGCCAACGCCGCGCAGCCCATCCTGGAGCGCATGAGTTCCATCCACCACGAAAGCTTCTCCGTCGCCACGCTCGACGGCGACGACATCGTGTACATTGCCCGCTCCAGCGTCAACCGCGTCATGAGCGTCGATCTCCATATCGGCTCACGGCTCCCCGCGTTCTGCACCAGCATGGGCCGCGTGCTGCTCGCGTACCTGCCGCAGGATCAGCTGGAGGCCTACATGGCACGCGTCGTCTTCACGCCGTACACGCCACGCACCATCAACTCCGCCGAAAAACTTCGCCTCGCCCTGCGCAACGTCCGCCGCAACGGCTACGCCCTGTGCGACCAGGAGTTCGAGGTCGGGCTACGCTCACTCGCCGTGCCTGTCACCGCGCCGAACGGCCGGGTGGTCGCCACCGTAAACCTGTCCGGCCACGCCCCGCGCATGCCCATGCTGGACATGCAAACCCGCTTCCTCGCTCCACTACGGGCAGCGGCCGCAGAACTCAGCGTCTTTTTGCGCTAGTTCGCTCGCAGAACTGCTGCTTTCCTCCCGGTGTAGCGGCCGCTTTTGCATCTGCTACTTTGCTTCCGGTGTAGCCGCCGCTTTTGCATCCGCTGCATCCGCCGCTTTGCTTCCGGTGTAGCCGCGGGCGTAAGACCGCCGGCTTCTGGGGGGGGGGTTTGGGTTTTTACCTGGCCCACCCCAAGTGGACCCC
>CAXTRU010000051.1:0-4163 GCA_964246665.1 uncultured Acidobacteriaceae bacterium | reverse complement strand
GCCGGGGCCCCCGGGGGCTCCCGCCCGCGCTCTTCTGCGGGTGGAGTTGGGCTTTAGCCCTGGCCCACACGATGTGCAACCATGGCAATGGGAGACCACGACGCTGTACCCGGCCTGGACCAATCACCCACACAACTTCATGGTTCAGGACGTACGCGGCACGCTTGTCGCTGTACTCGTCTTTACCGCCATCCTTTACACCCCCGGCTACGTCACCGCCCACGGGGCCAATCTCTTCGGCTTCCGCCAAAAAACCTTCACCGATCGCTCTCTCTGGGCCATTGCTGCCTCCTTCTGCGTCGCGCCCATCGCCGCCCACCTCACCGGCCGCCTTGCCGGCCTCAAAGGCGTCTGCTGTCTGTTCGGCCTCTGCACCGTTGCGGCAGCGCTGCTGCTCCTTACCTCAAAGAACAGTTCCTGGCCCAGCCGCGACCGCCGCATTACAAGTGTCTTCGCGCTAGGCCTCACCGCGGCAACGATCCTGCTACTAACCGACGCTCAGGTAAGCCACAAGCTCTACTTCAGCGTCGTCATGGCCGATCAAAGCTATCGCATCGCCTTCACCGATGCCGTCGCGCGCACAGGCGTTCCACCGGCGAATCCGCTGTACTTCGCCGGCGCTCCCGCGCCCATGCACTACTTCTACTTTTGGTATGTGCTTTGCGCCACGGTGATGAAGCTCGCGCATGTGTCCGCCCGGCAAGCATTCACCGCAAGCACCACGTGGGCCGCCTTCGGCCTGCTCGCCACGGTGCAACTTTTCACATCGCACTTCTTTCGTTGGCCGCGCAAGCAGCGCTGGATTGCTGTTGGCCTTCTCGCCGTCACAGGCGCAGACCTCATCCCCGCCGTCGGCCAGACGCTGCTGCAGCCCACACTCAACGGCAACACCGAGTGGTGGTCGGTCGACCCGATCTTCGGCTGGGGCGACTCGCTGCTCTGGGTGCCTCACCACGTCGCCAGCGTCCTGTGCTGCCTGCTCGGATTCCTCTTTCTTTGGCTAAGCGCAGAGCCCGTTAAACTCCCTGAATCTGACGCCCCCAACAACAAGCGCAGGGCCGCTGAAGCGCCCTCAAGCGAGAATCCTTTTTCGCCCAACGAGCCAGAGTCAAACGCTCCAAGCACCCCAAAGATCTCGATCGTTTTTGCAGCCGCAGCGTTCGCTAGCGCATGCGGCCTATCGGTCTATGTTGCGTTTGGGTTCGCTCTGCTGATGTCCGCCTGGCTCTTGCGGCTCTGGCTGCTTCAACACCCGCACCGAAGCCGATGGACAAAAGATATCGCGCTCACAGGCGTGCTCAGCGCCCTTCTCTGCGCTCCCTTCCTGCACGAACTAGCCTCCGGTCTCACGCCATCGGCAAGCACTCCGGGCACCCCATCGCCTCACCTCTTTAGCCTCAGCGTTCGCCGCATGATCGACTCCGAGCTGCTCACCGGCTTGCCCCTGTTCGCACACCTCCAGCAGGCGCATCCTGTTCTGCTCGATCAGGGCATCCGCCTCGCGTTATTACTGCCTGGTCTCGCAATGGAGCTTGGCATCTACGGCGCCGTCCTCGTCCTCTTACTCCTCAACAAACGCCGCTCCCCTTCACCAAACCCTCACGACGCCCACAACACGGCCCTCTTCTTCACCGTGTGCGGCCTCGTCATGACGCTCTTTCTCAGCTCCGCAATTATCACCAACAACGACTTCGGCTACCGCGCCGTCATGCTCCCGCAGTTCTTTCTGCTTCTGCTCACCGCGGAGCTTCTCGGCTCATGGCACGGGCAAGGCACACCGTCACTCATTTCACCCACGCCGGCCAAACGCCGTCTCCTCCTGGCCCTGGTTTGGCTGGGCATTGCGGGCACCGCCTACTGGGCCATCCTCCTCCGCGCCTGGCTCCCCATTGAGGCCGCCCATGCTCGCTCCAACACCCCGACGACAGCTGTTTCAAACTTCAGCAAGTCTCCCGCAGACGAGTATCAAATCCGCGAGGCCTTCGACACGCTGAACCGCCTCGCCCCGGCAAACGCCGTCGTCGCCTTCCGTCCCATCGACCCCACCCTCGACCGCCAAGGCGCGGTCATGGTGCCCAATGAGTACTACCAACGCATGCTGGTGATGGACGCCGGCCGGCAAATGCTCAACGCCGAAGGCAAGTGCGCCACGCACTTCGGCGGGAACCCCGCCCCCTGTGCCTCCATCCAGGCCGCCACGGCGCAGCTGTATGCGACACTCGCGCCCCCGGCCGAGGCTGCCCGGCAGTTCTGCTCCCGTTTTGGCGTGCAGTTCCTGGTGCTCAGCGCCTGGGACCCGCAGTGGTCCGCGCCAAGCGGCTGGCCCGTCGAGCTGCCCGTCGTCGCCCAACAGCCCCGCTTCAAGATCCTGCGCTGCTTCTAGCTCCCATTGCAAATCGTTCATCCCACAACAGCATCGGCAAACTCGCTACAGGGCTGTAACAGACAACAACGTTTCCCCGTCTAAGGGGTACAAGGAACGAGCACAGACTCGGTTTGACAAAGCACCCACGTGGGTACGTGCGCCTGCCGTATTCACGGTAAACTTAAGTCACCTTCAGCCGGATAAGGATGTAGCCATTCAAACCTTAGCGACGAAGTTCCGCGATGATCACGCGCCGGTTTTGCCCCGTGGTCCCCTCGCCAAAGTTCTTCGAACTTCCATCTCCCTTCCCATTTTTCTCAGCGGCACGGTGCTGTTTGCCTTTGTGCTGCGCGTCGTCGTGGTGGCCGCCCTGCTCAGCCATGCGCCCAACCACACCATTGACTACAACGATTTCGGCTGGGAAAGCTGGGAGATGGGCTGGACCGCCCGCAGTCTCTTCCTTGGCCAGGGCTTCAGCTCGCCCTTTCTTCCACTCACCGGCCCCACGGCCCTGGTGCCGCCGCTCTACCCGTACCTGCTCGCGGGCGGGTTCCACCTGTTTGGCCTTAACACCATCAAGGTCGCCTTTGCCGTCCTTAGCCTGAACAGCCTCTTTTCCTCGCTCACCTGCGTTCCGCTGTTCTTTCTGGCCCGCCGCGCGGTGAACAGCCGCATCGCCGCTTACACGGCCCTGGGCTGGGCGCTGTATCCGTTCGCCATCTATTTTTCGGCCACCCGCGTTTGGGACTACGCCCTCACGTCGCTCCTGTTCACCACCTGCCTGCTGGTGGCGCAAACGCTGCATCGCCGCTCCGGCTACGCCTGGCTCGGCTTCGGCGCTCTGTATGGCCTAACGGTTCTATCGAACCCATCTGTGACCTTGCTGCTGCCGTGCCTGCTGCTCATCGCGATGTACCGCGCCTGGAAGGCCCAGCGGCCCGCGCTGCATTGGCTCCGTAGCGCCGCGCTGGCCTCCATCGCCTTTGCAACGGTGTGCGCCCCCTGGCAGATCCGCAATCATCACGTCATGCATGCGGACTTCTTTATCCGCGACGGCTTCTGGCTTGAGTTCTACGCCGGCAACAACGGCGACACCCACGAATCGAACTCCGCCTTCGCGCACCCCGCCAGCAACCCGGTAGAGATGCGGCGCTACCAGGACGAAGGCGAAATCCGCTACATGGCAGAAAAGCGCGCCCTGTCGGTCAACTTCGTCAAACAGCACCCTGGCTTCTTCGCCGTTGCCACGGCGCGCCGCGTGCTTCGCTTCTGGACCGGCTACTGGTCGTTCCGGCCAAGCTACCTGAAGTACGAGCCCTTCGATCTACCCAACGTGCCGTTCTGCTGTGTGCTTTCGTTATTCACCTTCCGCGGCCTGCGCCGCTGGTGGCGCACGGGTCCGGAAGCCCGGCAATCGGCTCTGCCCTACGTTGTCGCTCTGCTGATCTTCCCCATCCCCTACTACCTGACGCACAGCTCCATGGACTATCGCCAGCCGCTTGAGCCTGTGGTGATCCTGCTCGTCAGCATCGGTCTCTTCGGTACCGCAAGCCGCCGCCGCCGTAGCAAAGACAAAAGCCAGCTCACACAAGCACCTCTACACGAAGCCGAAGCCGTACCGGTGTAGCCGTACCGGTGTAGCCGTACCGATGCAGCCGTACCGATGCAGCCGTACCGGTGCCGCCGTACCGATGCAGCCGACCGGTGCCGCCGTACCGATGCAGCCGTACCGGTGCCGCCATCCCGATGCAATCGTACCGGTGTAGCCGCGGGCTTTAGCCCGCGGATCCTTCCCAAG
>CAXTRU010000050.1:0-14222 GCA_964246665.1 uncultured Acidobacteriaceae bacterium | reverse complement strand
AGCACTTGGCGATGTCGTTCTTGCGGATGGCCGTGACGGTGGAGCGCGCGATGATCTTGGATCCGATGGCTGCCTGGATAGCGACTTCAAACATCTGCCTTGGGATGAGCTCGCGCATCTTGGAAACCAGCGCCTTGCCGCGGTCGTAGGCGAAGTCGCGATGCACGATGATGCTGAGCGCGTCGACCGGTTCGCCCGATACCAGGATGTCCATCTTGACCATCGGCGACACCCACATGCCGGCCAGATGGTAATCCAACGACGCGTAGCCCCGTGACACGCTCTTAAGCCGATCATAGAAGTCCAGCACGATCTCGTTCAGCGGCAACTCATACGTGATCATCACGCGCGTTTCAGAAACGTATTCAAGATTCTGCTGACGACCGCGCTTGTCTTCCACCAGCTTCAGGATGCCCCCGACGTACTCTTCATTGGTCAGGATCTTGGCGGTGATCACAGGCTCTTCGACGGTTTCGATCTCGGTCGGATCCGGCCAGCGGGAAGGGTTGTCGACCTCGAGCACGGAGCCATCCGTCATTGTGACCTTGTAGCGCACGCCGGGCGCCGTGATGATCAGGTCAAGGTTGTACTCGCGCTCTAAGCGCTCCTGAATGATCTCCAGGTGAAGCAGGCCGAGGAAGCCGCACCGAAAACCAAAGCCAAGCGCGGCGGAGCTTTCCGGCTCGAAGTTGAACGAACTGTCGTTGAGTCGCAGCTTCTCCAGCGCGTCGCGCAGCATGCCGTGCTCGTGCGAGTCGACCGTGTACAGACCCGCAAACACCATGCTCTTGATGTCTTCGAAGCCGGGCAGAGCTTCCGTGGAAGGGTTGTCGACGTGCGTGATGGTGTCGCCGATCTTGGTGTCGGCCACATTCTTGATCGTCGCGACGAAGAAGCCTACCTCGCCCGCGCTCAGCTCTTGCAATTCCACCGGCTTGGGCGTCATCACGCCGAGCGAGTCCACGTCAAAGGTGCGGCCGTTCGACATGATCTTGATCTTGTCGCCTTTGCGCAGGCGGCCGTTGATCACGCGGGCGAGCACGATGACGCCGCGATAGGCATCGAACCAGGAATCAAAGATCAACGCCTGCAGGGGTTTGTCCGCGTCGCCCTTGGGCGGCGGTAGCAGATGCACCACGGCTTCCAGGATCTGCTCAACATTCAGCCCGGTCTTCGCGCTCACGGCGACAGCATCATCCGCGGGCAGGCCGACCGACTTCTCGATCATCTCCTTGGTGCGCGCAACGTCCGCACTGGGCAGATCGATTTTATTGATGATCGGGATGATCTCAAGGCCGTTGGAGATCGCAAGATAGGCGTTCGCCAACGTTTGCGCTTCCACGCCCTGCGAGGCATCGACGACGAGCAGCGCACCTTCACACGAGGCCAGCGAGCGCGACACCTCATAGCTGAAGTCGACGTGTCCGGGGGTGTCGATTAGGTTCAGCTGATAGTCATGCCCGTCGGAGGCGCGGTACATCATGCGCACGGTATGAGCTTTGATGGTGATGCCCCGCTCACGCTCCAGGTCCATGGCATCGAGGACCTGCTCCTGCATCTCACGCGCAGTCAGCGAGCCGGTCAGCTCCAGCAGACGATCGGAGAGGGTCGATTTCCCGTGGTCGATGTGCGCGATGATCGCGAAGTTGCGAATGTACTTGGGGTCCATCTAACGTTTGGCTTTCCGGCGAGGGCGAACACCGCTCGAAGGTCTAGGATAGCAGCGGCGAAAGCGCCTTCCCTTCCCGGAACCACGGGCCGCCCTGTTTCCTGCGCTGCGACCAAGCCCTGAGATCGGCAAAACTCTTACAATATGCAGCAGATGGTACGTGTTCGGCGGTCCTCTTTCTTGCCCCTGCAAACTCCACGCCACCGCGCAGCCCTGCGTCGAGGAGTGTCCGCCCTTCTTTCGCTAAGCCTGTTGCCCTGCTTAGCCCTGGCGCAGCAGACAACAACAAGAAGTGCCGCGCCGCAAACAGCCGCAAGCCAGGCTGCTGCGCAGGCGAACGTGCAGGAGCAGTACGCGGCCCAACAACACGCGCAGAAGGTTCAGGATCTGGTGAATCGCGCGCAGGCCAGCTATCAGTCCGGCGTGAACAACTACAACAACAACAAGCTGGACGCCGCGCGCGCAGACTTCGACGCGGCTGTGGACCTGATGCTCTCGTCGGGCATGGATCTCAAGAACGATCCTCAGCTTGCAGACGAGTTCGAGCGCCTGTTGGGCGCGATCAACTCGCTGGAGGTGCTTGCCCTGAAGCAGGGCAACGGATTTAGCCCGAAGCTGGAAGAGGCTCCGCTGGAGAGTGCGACCGACGTCACCTTTGCGCCCAACCCGGAGCTGGTGGCCAAGCTGACCAGCGAGCTCAGCACGGCTTCCGATCTGCCGCTGGTCATCAACGATCAGGTGGCCGGCTACATCGGCGTCTTTTCTACGTCGACAAGCTTCAGAGCGCACATGTCGGCATCGATGGCCCGACTCGGCAAGTACCGAACGCTGATTCAAAATGTGCTGAAGGAAGAGGGTGTGCCGCAGGATCTTATCTATCTTGCGGTGGCCGAGTCAGGTTTTCAGGCACAGGCGGTGAATTACCGCAGCGGCGCAGGCGGCATGTGGCAGTTCATGACGTATACGGCGCCGGAGTACGACCTGACGCGCAATGGGTACTTCGACTATCGCTTCGACCCGGAGAAGAGTACCCGTGCCTATGCGCGCTACATGAAGAAGCTGTATGCGATGTTTGGGGACTGGTACCTGGCGATGGCCGCCTATGACTGGGGCCCAGGAAACATACAACGCATTGTGAGCCGCAGCGGCTATGCGGATTTCTGGGAGCTTTACCGGCTGAACCTGATGCCGGGCGAGACCCGCACCTATGTCCCGAAGATCCTCGCGGCGGTCATTATGGCCAAGAACCCCGAGAAGTATGGACTGAATCAACTACCGTCCAGCCCTCCCGTGATCTATGACACCGTGACCGTCGAGAACGCTGTGAGTCTCAATCTTGTGGCGGACCTGACCGGCTCCAGTGTGCCCGAGATCGTGGCACTTAACCCGGCGTTGCTGCGGCTGAGCACACCGCGCGACATCTCCTACGACCTCCACTTGCCGCCGGGCACAAAGGACACCTTTCTCACCCGGCTCAAGGACATACCGCCTGACGATCGCGGAAGCTGGCGGTTTCATGTGGTCAAGGCAGGCGAAACTTTGGAGGGCGTTGCGGCCTCCTTCCATGTGAGCACGGAGACGCTGGCCACCTATAACGAGGTCACGCCGACGCAGCCCATGGAAGCCGGCGATGAGCTCGTGATTCCTATCTCGTCCGGCTCCGGTGCGATGCCCGGACAGCGACGTTACACCGTGCATCGCGGCGACTCGTTGGTGACCGTGGCTGATCGCTTCGGTGTCACCGTGGAGCAGCTGCGCGATTGGAACAGCGGCATCGCAGGACGGCTCACACCGGGGCGCTCCATCTACGTCGCCGAGCCGATTCGCCTTGCGCCCGGACTGCGCGGTGGACGCCGTGGACACAGCGCCCATGCAGCTGCGCGTGGACGAAGTACAAGCAGCCATAGCACTACACATGCAGGTGCTGCGCACTCCAGTTCGGCCCATGCGAGCAGCTCTTCCTCAAGCAAGCGACATCGCTAAGCGAAGACGATTGAACTCTGTGCACCAACTTCGATTCGCCCGTAAGCAGAAAAACAGCTTGCACCAAAAGTAGTGCTTGCTATTTGTGTACCCGGGGCGTACATCTGTTGCTAATCTTTGCGCGATGGAGCGTGTTTGTTTGTGCTTTCCGCTCAACAAACAACGCACAAAAGAAGCGCACCACGCCCTGCAGACGGAACGGTGATGCAGAGCGCATGGGAGAGGCAAATGATGTTTGATGACGAAGTGCTGAAGCTCTATGCGGCTGCAGACGGTGACGATCGGGATGACGACGATGATGTGGACCTCGACGCCGTTGATGAAGAGGACGAAGAAGAGGAAGAAGATTTCAGTCCCGATGACGAGTCCGGCCCTGATGTGGAGTCTCGCGATGAGATGAACGTCGCGGTGGCCAGCACCCATCCCGAAGAGGCACAGATGGACGCGGTAACCAGCACGCCTGTCGATCCATACGATCCGCCGGACTCGCTTTCTCGTCTTCCGCAGCGCGATGAAGCGATGCCCAGCCTTGGTGAGTCATTGCGTGGGTCCGCCGAGGACGCGACGGCTCGACGCGACAGCGGCAACGAACCCGATGAGGCGTCAGACGAGCCTGTGATGGAACGCGCTACAAGCAACAGAACAACGCCCGCGAAGAAAAAAACTGCAAAGCCCGCTCCGGCAAAGAAGGCTGCAGCAAGGGGTGTTCCTGCCAGCAAGATCGTGGCCAAGAAGGCACCCGCGAAGAAGACCTCTGCGAAGAAGGTTGTCGGCAAGAAAGCCGCGGCCAAGAAGATTGTTGCCAAAAAGATTTCAGGTTCCGCCGCGAAGTCCGCCCGGACTGTGCGGGGAGGTGCTGTCTCGAAAAAGACAGCGAGCAAGAAGGGCAGTGGCAGCAAAAACTTCAACACGAGAGGTACGACCTTGGCAACCAAGAAAGCAGCCGAAAAAACCACGGCGAAGAAAACCGCAGCAAAGAAAACCGCTGTGAAGAAACCAGCGACCAATAAACCGGTTGCAAAGTAAGCACCGGCGAAGAAGACAGTGGCGAAGAAGGCCACAGCCAAAAAGACGGCGACCAAGAAGACCGCCGCCAAGAAGACGGCCAAGTAACCGGTTCCGCGCTGTCATGCCCAAAGGAAAACGCCCGCGTTCTAGAGCGCGGGCGTTCCTGTAAGTAGAGCGGCTTTGGCTTACTTCATCGCTTGGAGCGCCGCGAGCACGTCGGCGCTGTGGTTGGCGATGTCCTTCACCTCCCACATCTTCACGATCTTGCCATCGGGCGAGATCAGAAACGTGTCGCGCATGGCGATGCTGGTCGGGGCGCCGTTGATCGTCACCTGACGAACAGGAACGCCGTAGGCGTCCACCACCTTGTGACTTGGATCCGCCAGCATCTTGAAGGTGAACGAGTCCTTGGTGCACCATGCCTTGTGGCTGTCCACGGTATCCATGGACACACCCAGCACAACCGCGTTGACGGCCTGGTACTTGGGCAGATCGCGCTGGAAGTTATGCGCCTCCAACGAGCAGCCTGATGTCTGATCCTTTGGGTAAAAGTACAGCACCACCCACTTGCCCTTGTAGTCGTTCAGACTTACGGGCGTGTTCTCCTGCGAGGGCAACGTGAAGCTGGGCGCGGCGGTGCCGATGGGCGGCATATCGGCAGCCAGCGCCACCGGTGGGAGCATCATGGAAACACCGCCAAAACAGGCGGCGAGGGTGTGAAGAGCGCGTCTTGCAAACATAGAGAAAACTCCTGCGGCGCATGTCGAAGATAGCGGCTCCCGGCGCGCCGGTGTTCTTTATGGTACGCCTTTGTTGTTGGTCAAACGCTGTATTTCGCGAGCGAACGCCTTGCGATGGAACGCTAAGCCTTAGGTCTGGGCGCGCCGACAATCGTGATGGCTGCAGCTTCGGCCGCGCGCACCATGCCTTCGCGGTCAAACAGCAGCGTGCGTTCAGCCTCGACGCAAAGGCATGTGGCGCCCGCAGCTTGCATGGCGACGATCGTCGGCACGCCGACAATGGGCACGTCAAAACGCATGTCCTGCTTCGGCTTGGCCACCTTCACCACTGTGAGGCGGCGTTGCAGCGTACTGGCCTCTTGGTCGAGACTACGCATCAGTTCCCCGGCACGGGCGATGGTTGCATCGGTGCCCTCCATGGCTTCCACGGCCACGCAAGCCCCGGCGGCAATCACCACGGTCTGGCCAAGGTCGAAGCCGGCGATGCCGCGCGCCACTTCGAGGCCGTAGCGGATGTCTTCCTGTTCTGTTGGATCGGGTGCGCGCCGCGTCAGCAGGCCCTCTGGCGCGAGCATGGGCTCAAGAAATGTCGTCGACGATACCAGCTGAATCCCTTCATCCTCGAGCACCTTAGCCACCGCGCCCAGCAGCATGTCGGTGTTGCGTGTGCGCAGGTTGAGCAGCAGCTTAGCAAGCCGCCAGTCTGGGCGAATGCTCGAGAAGATCTGCTTGTGGCGCACCTGACCGGCCATCACGGCCCGCGTCACGCCCTCGCGCTGAAAGGTTTCGATGAGCCGCGACAGCTCGCCCAGCGAAAGCCAATGCACACGCACAGCGTCCGGCTCGCGCGCCGCGCGTTGGTTTACCTCCGGGTCAGTTTCTTCCTTGATGGCCGCCACCACAACGCGCACTCCTTGCGCGCGCGCCGCTTCCAGCAGCAAGAACGGGAAGCGCCCGTTGCCGGCGATGAGGCCAAGGCTAGGCGACATCTGCCAAAGATGTCTCGAACCAGCGATTGATGTTCGCAAAGCTGTTCTTTTCGGGCAGAGTTCGTGGGTTGGCCTCCGCCAGCTTTCCTGCGGCTATCCCGATTTGGCCGTTTGTTGTGTCGCGCCGCCCCTCCAACAGATGAATGGGGAAGGGACCGTTGTAGACCTCGCGAAAGCCCTTCCGGTCCAGCCTTAGACATACCAACAAATCAGCATGCACTGACGGCTTAGAGTTTGACCATCGTAGGCCGAAGGAATTGCCTTTCTCCCCAGTAAGCTTGATCTGAACGGTTCGTCCGTCCTTGGTTTGAGCATCAATTTGAGGTGTGCTGCATGGCTCCAAATTGAGGTCATAAATGTACTCAGCGACGACCTCCCCTATGCTGCCCACCAAATGACCATCTGGGGTAAACGGACGACCCTTGAACAAATCATTCAAGCGTCGGGTGACGCGAAGAAGCTCTCCAACCAGAGCCGGTATTTCCTCGGCTTTGGATGTGGCAGCTCGCTTTGGAACTTTGAAGAGCCCGCTTACGGAGATATCTTCATCAACATCGGGCCAGTGAATGCCATCCCCGCGGCCGATCAAGCGCCAGCGTCGGCGCTGTTCGGGGCTCGCCCGATGCAAGCGAGGGAAGCGCGCTACAGGCGTCGCAAGTTCGAGGCCGCCTCGGAAGGAGACGCGAATCATTTGGTCATCCACGCTCACCTCTACAGGAACTAGGTGTTCATCGAGAAAGAAAGTAGACATCCCATGCCTCTGTTATGGAGTTTATGTTGGCCTCAATCAGCTCTTCAACCGTAGAAAGTTCACCTGACCTGAATCCATCGTTCCAGACCAGGGCAAGGGGCTTCAGCCAGTACTTTGCTCTTTTCTCGGCAGCTTCTATGTGTATGTGAGGCGGTTCGTTCCCTTCATCCGAGTAGAAGAACATTCTGAATTGCCCAGAGCGGAGGACGGTTGGCATAAGCAGGGTTACTTGATGACCCCGCGCTCGCTCTTCGCGATGAACTCCACGAGGTACGCCACGCGCTCACCAAACTCACCGCTCGCTACACGTTCACGGATCGCCTCGAGCGCTTGTGTTGTTCAGGTGCGATACCTGCAGCAGCCGGTACGCCGCCCGTAGTTGCTTGAGTTCGTCCGGCGTGAAACCGCGCCGCTCCAGGCCGACTTTGTTCAGGCCGAATGCACGATTCTCCCGGCGCACGCTGGTCAGCGAGTAGGGCAGTACATCCTGGGTGATGGTTGTTCCACCACCGATATAGGCATAGCGGCCGATGGTGCAGTACTGATGCACCGGGTTCAACGCGCCCACGACCGCATAGTCTTCCACCGTGACATGGCCTGCCAGCGTGGCGCCATTGGCCAGGATGACGCCGTCGCCGATCTGTGAGTCGTGGCCGATGTGGGAGTAGGCCATGATGAGGCAGTCCGCGCCCACACGCGTGATGCCGCCACCGCCCGCGGTGCCTCGGGAGATCGTCACGTACTCGCGCACCACAGTTCTGGCGCCGATCACGCAACGTGTCGGCTCGCCCTTGTACTTCAGGTCTTGCGGGCTGACGCCGACAGCAGCAAAGGGATGAACAACCACGCCCTCGGCAAGTGTTGTGTGCCCATCCACCACCGCATGCGAGATCAACGAGCAGCCTTCACCCAGCACAACATGCGCACCGACCGTGCAGAACGGGCCAACGCTGCAGCTTGCGGGCACCACGGCGCCATCGGCGATCACCGCCGTTGGATGGATCTGCGCGCTGGCCGTGTTGTTGTCTGCGTCCGCCATGCCGTCGCCTACTGCGCGGCCTGTTGTGTGGACGGCTCGGGCTTGTTTTTGCGCGGCCGCGGCACCAGCATGCAGGTGATTACGGCCTCTGCGGCCACGGCGCCCTCCACCGTGCACACACCTTGCATCTTCACCACACGCGAACGCCAGTTCAGCACCGTAACTTCGATACGCAGCTGGTCGCCAGGGACGATCTGCCGGCGAAACGTAGCCTTGTCGATCCCGGTGAAGACCATCAGCTTGCTTTCGCGGTCGGGGATCTCCGTCAGCAACAGCGCACCACCGGCCTGCGCCATGGCTTCAATCGTCATAACGCCCGGCATGATGGGGAAGTCAGGAAAATGTCCGGTGAACTGAGGCTCGTTTGCCGTAACGTTTTTGATCGCCACGATGCGCTGCTTGCGCTCCATCTCAAGGACGCGGTCAATCAGAAGAAACGGATAGCGATGGGGCAGGATGCCCATGATCTCGGTGATGTCCAGCGTCTGCTTTGGCGTGGGTGTCGGTGCGGCTTCGGCCACTGGCACGTCCTCAACCGCGGTCGCGGTGTGCGTTTCATTCATCGCGTGGCCCAGAATATCAGCCGTGCCTACTTCTTGGTCAGTGGACGGTCGGGGTCAAACAGGTCCGGCGTGAACGGCAGGCCATACTGCACCTTGGTGAGGAAGCGCTGATTGACCATGTCGCCGTTGCGGTAGCGCGTGATGGTGAGCGGCGTCATGATGCCCCCCTCGGGCTGCCAATCGTCGTAGCGCTCGACGTCGGTGTCGAAGTCCTTGTACACCGCGTTGCGCCACTGGAACGTACGGCTCCGCGGCAGGTGCGTTTCCTGATCGAGCGTCAGCGTGATCGCGTCATTCTCGGCAGTCAGGATGCTTACTTTATCGACCAGGTGCCGATCGTCCATGGACGAACCCTCAAAGGTCACCAGCGTATCGGGGCGCTTCAGCCAGTCATTCACCACAACGTCGATGGTGTGGCGACGACGGCGCTGAAAGTCTTCGACATCGACCTTGGGCAGTTCCTTGCGACCGCGAAAGGTGACCTCATAGCCGTTGTCTTGCGTCCAGACCTCGGCGACATCACGCTTGGTCGTTGGGATAAACACGCCCATTTTCGAGACGATCACCAAGCGTTCGCCAAAGGGCTCCAGCCGCAGATACTCTTCGAATTGCGTCTCGTATGGGTTGGGTGCGCTCTTGTAGAACGTGGCGCCCTTCCCTTCCAGGCGCTCGGTGCCGCGATGCAGCCACTTGTCGCCGCCGTAGGCCTGCACCATTTCGTCCAGCAGCTTGCGGCCTTGGGCCTGCTCGCTGCCGCCCTGGGGCGCTTCTGTGGCTGAAACCGTTGCCTGTGCCTGCAAGGGCAGCGACGCACAGCCAACCGCGGCCAACAGCAACCCTTTGCGAACCCAACTGCCCACTCTACGCACGCGCACCATCACCCATTCCGTTGGACGTAACCCCTACCCCACCAGCACAGCGCCGCCGTTGACATTCCAGATCTCGCCGGAGACAAAGCCAGCCCATGGCGTACACAAGAAGACGATCGGGCCGGCAATCTCTTCCGGCTCGGCCGCGCGGCGGAGCGGGATGAGACTTAACGCCTTCTTGGACGCCTCCGGATCGCTCAAAGTTCCAGCGGACATTTCCGTGCGCACCCAGCCGGGAGCGACGCAGTTGCACAGAATGCCCTGCGGGGCTAATTCACTGGACAGGCTCTTGGTCAGGCTCAGCAATGCACCCTTGCTGGCCGCGTAGTCGGCGTGGAAGGCCTCACCTCGCTGGGCTGCGGTGGAGGCCACCAGGATCATGTGCCCGCGCACGCCTTGCCCTGCCTGCGCAAACGTCGGTGGCTGCTCGGCAACGGCTACGTTTAGACCGCTGTCGCCATGGGCCGGCCACGTGATCTTGTCGGTGAACACAGCTTCTTCCAGCAGCTCACGGGCATCCACGTCGCCTTCGGCCTCAGTCTCCTGGGTCGCCTCGCCAGGACCATACTCGCGCGCACCGGCAAGCGCTGTAGAGTCATTCGCACCTCCGAAGGTGCCGCCGTTTCCTGTAGCCGACAAGGCCTGTGCGCCTAGCATTTGCCGTGCCCCCGCGCGCACCAGCCCAAATACACTATCCAGGTTGATGCCCATGGTGCCGCGCCACTGATCGTTGCCCATGGTGGCGATGGGCTGATCGTGCGGCGGCCAGGTGCCATGGTTGACCACCAGGATGTCGACTCGACCGAACACTTCGGCAGCCCGCGTCACAAGGGCTTCACCCTCGTCCACCGTAGCCAGCTCCTGCTGCAGGGCGCGGCAGTGGGCCTCACCGCCGGTTTCCGCCACAAGGGCGTCCGCCTCCGCACTGCGGCTGCGATAGCTAAAGACGACTTGCGCGCCGGCCTGCCGCAACAGCCGGACCGTGGCCGCCCCGATGCCGCGTGAGCCGCCTGTGACCAGCGCCACCTTGCCTTCGAGTGAAAGTCGCAATCCGCCTACGCCTGTTTGTCCCATAGAACTCATCTACTCGTTGTAGCAGGAGCAAGTCCGCTCGCACACGAACCGGGGCCGGCCAGCTATCCCTTCTGCTGAGGAGATCGCCATGCGCTACGCCATTCTTGTCTGCCGCATCCTGCTTGGGCTCATGTTTTTTGTGCTCGGGCTCAACAACATCCTGGGCTTCCTGAAGATGCCGCCGCCAGCCAATCCGGACGCGCTCACGTTAATGACCATCCTGCACGTCAGCCACTGGATGACCTTTGTCGGCGCCGTGATGACTATTGGCGGCCTGTTGCTGCTGGTGAACCGGTTTGTGCCCTTAGCGCTGACGCTGCTTGCGCCGATCGTGGTCAACATTCTGCTGTACCACGCGTTGCTGTGGCCGCACGGGGCTGCGCCTGCGATTGCGGTTGCGGTGTTGGAAGTGGTCTTGATCACTGCCTACTTCCGCAGCTTTTTGCCACTGCTGGCGATGAATCCTGAGGCACAACTTTAGACGGCCATAAAAGGGCGGATGGCTGGTATGCTTGGCCGAACCGGAACTTGGGCCCAAGCTGCAACGACATCTTCCTGAGGTCACCTCTATGCGAGTGCTTGCCCTGATCTGCCAGGTTCTTCTCGGGCTCATGTTCGTCGTCTTCGGACTGAACGGCTTTCTGCACTTCATCCCCATGGGGCCGATGCCGCCGGCAGACTCGTTGGCAGGCAAGTTTATGAGCTCCATGACGGCAAGCGGATGGCTGCCTATCATCTCCGGGTTGGAGGTGCTGGGCGGCGCGCTGGTGCTGATCGGCATTACGGCGCCCATCGGCCTTGTAATCCTGGGGCCCATTGTCTTCAACGCAGTTCTGTTTCACCTCCTGATGGCCGGTGGCCACGGCATCGGGCCTGCCCTGGGCGCGGCTGTGTTGGAGCTTGTGTTGATTTATGCGTACCGGGCAAGCTTTGCCGGGATCTTTAGAGTGCCTGCCAAGCCGACCCTCTAAACGAATGTCAGTCTCGCGGCTGCGAAGCACCTGCGGGTTTCTTCTTGGCGCTGGCCCTCTTGCCACGCTCCGCAGCGAGGGCCGCGCGTTGTTTGGCAGGCAACGCAATGGTCTGCTGCGTCGCTCTCGACATCTTGCCGAACACGATACCGTGCGCTGCGCGAAAGAAGCCTTCCCACTCACGCAGCGGAGCCACATCCCAGCGCTCCGCAGCAACCCAGTGCATGCGCGCGAAGTACGGCGCCGGGCGGAAACCCTCGACCTCGACCAGCTCCGCCATGCGCTCCGGCCCAGCCGCAAAGGACACCACCGGACTGCGGCCATCGAGGCTGACCAGCGCAAACATCTTGCCGCCGACCGTCTTGTCCCCTACCCAGAACACAAGGTTGTCGCCCCACTGCATGGTTTCCGCGACGTGGGGCAGCTGCAACAGGATTTGACGAGCGCGTTCGGCGTCCATGTCAGCGCAGTGTACCTCTGCGTCGCTGCACGGACGCCACAGTGCGTGCTACCGCGAGTGGTTGGCGCGCGCCTTGTTGCCGCCGGCCTTGCGCAGCTTGCTGCCGGCTGCCTCGCGCGCATCTTCCTTGCGCTCGCCCTTGCTCTGGTTAGGCTTGGGTTTGCAGCTGCCCTTGGTGCCGGCTTCTTTGCCGGGAACGCGCTCAAAGCCGGGCCAGCATGCCGGCCCTTCGCCGGTGGAACGCTTTTGCTTGATCAGCAATTCCTTTTTGCTCTTGGCCTGCGCGGGGGCCATCTTGCGGCGAACGGTTTTGCCGCTGCCGCTCTTGTGCTGCTCATATTGCGTGACGTTGGTGCGCTTCACGCCGGTTTTCTTCGCTGTTGAACGCGAAGTCTTGACGCCCTTCTTCACACTGCTGTTGGGGCCTTTCGCTGCAGTCTTGCCTGCAGACGTTTTCTTTGCCGCGCTCTTCTTCGCTGCCGTCTTCTTGGCGGTAGTTTTCTTCGCCGCGCTTTTCTTTGTGCTGCCTTTGCTTGCCGTTTTTTTGGCGGCGCTCTTTTTCGTCGCTGATGTCTTGCTCGCAGTCTTCTTCGCAGTGGCCATGCATCCTTTAGAAGCCGTTGCCACAGGTGAGGTGCACCGCAGATACGAGAAAATTTTCTCGCTCTCTGTCTTACGCTTCAGCAGCGCTCATTGCAGCCGCAAACGGATGGCACCTTTTGCCGTGGAGGCGTCCACAACATGGCCGGCCTGCGTGATGTCGATCACGCCTTTGGCCACGAGCCTGCGCGCGGCAGCACGGGCAGGCTCCATCAACGGCTCCCATGCATCGCGTTCTTCGTTGCTGGCAACGGCGCGCGCGGCTTCGCTGGGGCAGATCGTCTTGCCTGCGCCGCGTGCATGCAACAGTTGCAGGATCGTCTCTTCCAAGCGCTGGTCCACAGTCGACGTGCGACGCTTGCGGCATGCGTCCGAACAGAATTTCACCTCCGCCCAGTTCTTTGCCCAGCTCTTGCGCCACGTCATGGTGCGGCCGCACGCGGCACAGGTCTTCGGCGTCTTGTCGGCCATCGTGTCTGCGGCGGCGTTAGGGTCTTTTCGTGCCATTGTTCCTGTTCTGCGGAACACCTTGGAAGCAACGGCGTCCTCAGTGCATCCTAAGCCTGTGAGCCTGAACGAAACACACCCTCTCCGCTTCGCTACCTGGAATGTGAACTCCATCAAAGCGCGCCTGGAGCACGTCACGACGTGGTTGCAACGTGTGGGCCCTGATGTGCTCTTACTGCAGGAGCTGAAGGGTCTCGAGTTCCCGGCCGCGCACTTTGAAGCGATCGGCTACGCCAGCGTCGCGGTCACGCAGAAGACCTACAACGGTGTCGCCGTGTTGTCGCGCTTGCCGATCGAGTGCGTCAATAAGACACTGGCCGGCGACGAAGAAGACAGCCATGCACGCTTTCTGGAGACGATCATCGGCGGCGTACGCGTCGTGAATATTTACCTGCCCAACGGCAACCCTATCGGCACGGAAAAGTTCGACTACAAGCTGAGGTGGATGGATCGTCTCCGCGCGCAAATGGATCGCTGGCTCGCCGACAGCACGCCCACGCTGATCGGCGGTGACTTCAACGTGATTCCTGAAGACATCGACTGCGACAAGCCCGCGAATTGGGTGCGCGATGCGCTGTTTCAGCCGGAACCGCGCGCCCGCTACCGCGCCATGCTCGGCACGGGCTACACCGATGCCTTCCGCGCGCTGCATCCGGACGAGGGAGGGCAGTTCACCTATTGGGACTACTTCCGCATGGCGTTTGAACGCAACCGCGGCATCCGTATTGACCACTTCTTGTTGTCTCCGCCGTTGGCAGCGCGGCTTGAACGCTGCGAGATCGACCGCACGCCACGCGCCCAGGAGAAGCCCTCGGATCACACACCGATCATCGTTACGCTGCGACCCTAAATCAGGTAGCGGCAAGCCCCTCTCAAAATCGAGGGCGCCCCAAACCCGATGTAGCCGTAGGCTTCAACCCACGGATCGCTGCGTCCCCAACCGGTATAGCCGCAAGCTTAATCTGCAGAATTGCTGCGTCGCCAACCGGTGTAGCCGTG
>CAXTRU010000049.1:2489-14331 GCA_964246665.1 uncultured Acidobacteriaceae bacterium | reverse complement strand
CAGCAGCGCGGCAGCCTTCACCGGGAAGACAGTGTCGTCCGGGAAAGCAGTGCGGAACTGCGCCAACACCGCCTGCGCTTCCGTGGTGCGCGCGTGGTTCAGCTCCCAGGTGAAGGCCCGCGCGTACACCGTGGGCTGCCGAGGGTATCGCGCAAGCCAGTCACGCCAAAGCGGCTCCACGACCGCTGGCGGGAAGCTCTGGTGGTTCGCCACAGTGAGCGCTTCCTCAAAGGCGAGCCACGACCGTTGCTGCGCCGGCGTCGTTCTGCGATCCACCGGCGCAGCTGGCAGGCTGCCGAGCTGCAGCAACGTCGCGAACTGGTCCTGCACAGCCAGCCGGCGACCGTAGAAAGCCGCCAGGTCCTGCAGCCCTGCACGTTGATCTGCCGCCCGGACCGCATACGCCTTCCAGTCGCGCGTGGCCGCGGCGAAGTCCAGCGCCTCTTCTTCCTGATGCGCCCGCAGGCCGAGCAACTCGGCATCACTGGGCGCGCCGGCTACGAGCGTGTTCAACTCTGCGACCGACTCCGCCGGTGGCCGCGGGTATCGGACCTCCGCCCCTGGCAGCGTCATGGTTCGGAATAACGCAGCTTCGATCGCCGACCCACTCACCGCATGTTGCAACCACGGTGGAAGCAGCGCTCGCGCCGTGCTGACCGCCAGGAACGCGACGACGCACGCAAACACGCAGCCCGCAAACCGCGAGCTTGTCATGCGGCGGAGATCAAGGCGCCACATCGACAGTCACCTCCGCTGTACCGAGGTTGTGCGCAACATCTTCGGCCGTGACAATCAACTTCGCCGGTCCCAGCGGGCCGTCTGCAGGAATCGTCAGCATGCCCGTGTTCGCTCCCGCTGAGGCGCTCCATCGCAGCGCTACCGGCAATCCGTTGTCAAGCCGCGCAGTCAACGTTCGCGTGCTCGCTGACGCCGCAACCCGCAACGCCACCGTGGCGCCGCGGTGGACGCGCTGCGCAGGCAACGTGATCTTGACCGTCGGTGGCGTGCTTGCGATGACGAAGCTCTTCCCTTCGCGATACACGGCGCCGGTCGCATCGCGCAGAATCAGCCGGACCTGATAGGTGCCATCCGCCATGTCGGCTGGGGCATAAAAACGTGTCTCCCACAGCAGCCCGCCCTCCGTGCCCCGCGGCCCGCGCCGGTCTGGGACGTCTTCTCCCGCCAGGTGCCGCAGCGGCTTGGTGAGCCCGAACGGGAAGATCGCCACCACCGAGCGGATTGCCGGATCCGTCCGTACGCGCAGCACCGGGTCACCCGGCCGAATGACGCGCGGCCGCAGCAACGAGCGCGGCACCGCAAGAAAGGACGTGTACGGCGTTACCAGCTTGTAACGTCTTGCCAGGCGAATGATCTCGTCGATGGCGGCTGTTGATTCACCATCGCGATCGATCTCTTCAAGCAAAGCATCAACCCTCGCCTGCGCCCACAGCCGCGGCAGTTGCGGATGCTGCAGCTCCTGCGCGGGTAGATCGATGTCGACGTGGGCCGCGACGGCGCCTGTCGCCCGCGTACCGTGGGCGATGAAGCTCATGTGTCCCGGCTGCGCGTACTGCCCCACCCACGACGCCGTGGAGCCCTCAAAGCTGGCGTCCTGCAATGGATACACCAGGCGCACTCCACTGCCGGGCTTGGCCTCAAGACCAAGCTCACCGACCGGCACGCTGCTCAATTTGGAAAGGAAGTTCTTCAGGTGCAATTCCAGCGGCTCGGTGGAAAGCACGTGCTCCAGCACGCCGTCGTTGCGGGCCAACAAGCGCAGCAGGCTCAGGTCAGCGTCGTCACCCACCGCGAAGACATCAGTGTGCGGTGCATGGGCCAGCGCCTTCCGTTGCTTTGCGTAGCTCGCGGCGATCTTGCCGGGCAGCACGGTCTCGCCCACATCGGAGTTTCCGTCCGAAATCAGCAGAAGGTGTGTCTCGCCCGGCTGACCGGCGCACTGGGCCAGTCCAGCCGTTAATGCCTTGCCCACATCGGTGCCACCCCGCAAGCGACTGCCGCGCAGAAACTGCATGGCCCCGGCGATGGAGGTCGCATCCACGGCCACTGGCGCGGGGCTGAACGCGGATACGCGGTCGTTGAACAAGAGTAGATTGAAGCGATCACCCGGACGCAACGCCTGCAGCACACCAGCCGTTGCAGCGTAGCTTCGCTCCAGCTTGTCCCACTGCATGGAAAGCGAGGTGTCAAACAGCAACACCACCGTGCGCGGTGTGGCAGCAGGAGCGACCGGTGCAACGGGTGCAGTGGGCGCGCCGAGCAGCAGCGTCGCTTCAAAGAAGCCCGGCTCCGCTTCTGCAGGCGCAGGCGTCTTCTGGTCTGGCGACAGCGGTACCGGCGTGGGATCGCGATGTGCCAACACCTGCAGCGTGTCAGCAGCGCTGCGTTGCAACTCCCACTGCAGCCCCAGGTCTTCGGTCAGCTTCAGCGGCGTGCCGTCCAGGGTCACGGCCAACGTATGCGCATCCTGCTGCGTCGTCGTGTAGGTGTAGCCCGCGTTCATCCGCGCACCGGCCAGCGGCTGTGCGCTGTGCAAGACCACCGTTGCGTGGAAACGGCCGACGCTCTGCTCTTCGCCCATATCCGGCTTCAGCGGCAATACGAAACCAGCCGCAAACGCGGTTGTCTCAATGTGCTGGTGATATTCAAGCTCAAGCCGCTTGGTGCCATAGGCCGGAATCGGCACGATCTTGGCAGTGAACAGCGCACTCTGCCCCGGCGTACTGCCGTCATGCTCACCGGCCTCCAGCAGACCTGGGTCAATCGCCTGCAAGCGCGCATCACGGTACACCTCTTCGGCACGGCGGCGCTCCAGCACCACGGCGGGAATGCGCACGGCACCGTCCCACACAGCGAAGTCCGAGATCGTCGCGCCACCCGGCAATGGGAATCGATAGGTCGCCTCCTGGACGTCGGCCGTGTGATTGAGAAAGATCTGCGCCACCGTGACATGCGCGTCGCCATTGTCGATCTCGACGCGTACCGTCATCTCCTCCAGCGAAAGCACCTTCGGATCGGGCGCCTGCGCATCGCCGGGCAGCAACACACCGGTGGACGCCCCAGCCGTGCAGAAGCCCGACAGCCAAAGCGTGCAGAACACAAAGAAGAAGCGCAACCGAACGCAGGTCATTGCGGAAGACGAGCCTCCGGCACATGCACCAGGCCGTTGTCGGTGCCTACGTACAGCTCGCCCTCGCGCGCAGCCAGCGCAGTCACGTTCAGCGACGGTAAGCCCGCCGTAATCTGCTGCCAACGCTGCGACGCGCGCCCGTACACCCAAAGTCCACCGCCCAGCGATCCCGCGTACACGTGCGTTTCGGTCGCGAGAAGCGCGTTCGGGCTGATGATCCCGTCCGGCGCCGCGCCCGGCATGGCGGTAAGCTCTCCGGCCTGCGTCATATGCTGCAAGCCACCGCCATACGTGCCCAGGACGTAGCCCGCGCCGGCAAACTTCGGCAGCGGCAGCACCGCGGTGATCCAGTTATGCCGCAGGCCCGAGTTGGTCGCAGTGAGGTTGCGCCATACCGCCCCATGCGCCAGCAGGGACACACCACCCAGCGTCCCGGCAACAGTGTCGCCACTGTCCGGCTCCACGGCCACCGCATACACGTGGTTGTTGACCAGCCCCTCAAACGCATACAGGCTTTCCACGCCGTCCGGGCCCACGAAGCTGAGCCCCGCAGGTGTCGCCACGGTCATTGTGTCGCGGTCAAACGCAACGTCGGTGATGTGCGCGCTGATCAGGCCATCACGTCGTCCAAGCACCTGCCGCGGTGCAGCGGCGCGATCGAATAACACCAAGCCATTGGCCGTGCCCACCGCCATCGTTCCCCGCCGTGGATCCAGCGCGATGCGGTTGATGCAAAACAGTTGGTCATTCTCCTGATGCTGGGCGCTGCCGCTGGCGACGTTCAACACATCCAGCCCACGGTCGAAATAGCCGACCCAGAGTCTGCCGTCCGGCGCGAACGCCAGCGCTGACACGTTGCCATCGGCCAACGTTGCCGCCTGCGGAGCCAACACGCGCGTCCACGCTGCGCCCCCATGCCGATACACCCCGTCCGCACGCACGGCATATGTCTCCTCCGCGCCCCGCAGATGAAGGAACTGCTCGGTTCTTGCGGCGGGAACAAGAGGCTCACCTGCTGCAATGGCGCGATGCGTGGCGGCAAGCGGAACCTCCACCGTTCCACCTTCCAGCGCCGCTATGGTGAGCGTGTTCGCATCCACGGTGAGCGCGTGGGCGAAGATCCCCTTCGCCAACGTGCGGGCAGGCTGACCGCCAACAAACTCCTCCACACCATCCGGCGTTCCCGCAAAGACATGCCCTGCCTGCCCGGCGAGCGACTCGATGTGCAGGTCCGGCAACGCCGCCGTGAGGTGGCGCGTGGTGCCGCCCTGCACCATGTACACACCGTCGTTCTGCGTGCCCACCCAAAGCTCATCCGGAGTTGTCAGCAAGGCTGTTACGGCAAGTTCGCCCAACTCAGCGCGATACAGAGACAGCGTCTCGCCGTCGAAGGCAAACACGCCGCCGCGTCGCGTCCCCGCCAG
The DNA here is from genome assembly GCA_964246665.1 of uncultured Acidobacteriaceae bacterium. GTDB lineage: Bacteria > Acidobacteriota > Terriglobia > Terriglobales > Acidobacteriaceae > Granulicella. Next base: position 9,759 of record CAXTRU010000049.1, on the reverse strand, counting down.
CAGCTCTCCATCGGGCAGCACAGCCAAAGCGGTCACGTCGCACTGCTCTGGAGTCGCCGGCAGCAACTGGGCCACATGGCCGCTTGCGGGGTCGACAAACAGAACGCCCGCACCCGCCGTACCCGCCGCGAACACGGCATGGGCGGCCCCGCGCAGCCGTACAGGCGCGACTGGCCCCAGCGGAGCCCCGGGAAGCTCCAGCCCGACGCGCCAAGCCTGCATCGGCGCCCCGGTGTTATCGAACGCCAGCAGCTCACCCGGCCCGGCTACCGCGACAGAACCTTCCATCGCGGCGGCACTACGCAGCTCCGCCGGCGTCCCCAACGGGGCAAACCCTGTTCCGTTGGCGGGAGCATACGGCCCGTACCGAAACCTGAGAGTGTGCCCTGCCGCCACCTGCCGCTTCGCCCCGGAAAGCACACCGCGCATGTGCACCAGAAAGCCGATCGCACCGGCAAGCAGCAGCACACCCAGCAGACTGCCCACGGCAAGGAGCGATCGGGAACGGCGACGAACCGGCATGCTGCAGGGGCCTTCGGCGAAGAGGGGTGTGAGGAATGTAGCACAACCATCTACAAAGGCTGAAGAAAATCGCAGAACCAGCGTGCAGCTGCCTTACGAACATCTGCTGAGGGCTGTACGACTCAACCCCTTGGCCGCGACCACAACACGTGAACAAAAAACTAGCCTTGAGCTACGGCTCAGCTTTAGCAAATCATCATGGCTCTAGCCCGAGATCCGCGAGTTCGCGTCTTCTCCTTCGTACACGGGAAAGGTCAGTGAGACCGTTGTTCCGCTTCGCTCCGGGTGGGAGCAGCTTCGTAGCTGAATGGTTCCGCCGTGCCGCTTCACGATCTCGCCGGTCACCCACAGGCCCAGCCCGGAGCCCTTGTCGCCCTTGGTGGTGAAGAAGGCATCGAAGACCCGCTCCATCACCGCGCGATCCATGCCCACACCCGTATCCGCGATGCTCACGCGGATGCGCGCGACGCCGTCGCTGCTGCGTGCCTGGCGATACAGGTGGATGCGTAGCAGCCCTTGCCGGCCCGCCATCGCGTCAAGCGCGTTGCCGATCAGATTCACGAAGACTTGGCGCAGGTCTGACGGGTAGCACAGCAGATCGTACGACCCTGATACATCGCGTTCCACCGCGATGTGTTGCTCCTCAAAGCGCCGCCCAAAGAGGCTTAGAGCCGAGTCGATGATGCTTTCAAGATTTGCAGCTGTCCGTTCCGTCCTTCGCCGGTTGAACTGCAAGGTCTGTGTGACGATTTGCGCAACGCGGTGCAGCTCCTGTTGCGCGTCGGCCAAGTACCGCCGGCTGGACGCTCCCAGGGTTGGATCGGTCTCGGCCAGGTATACCAGGTTGGTCACTGCCTCAAGCGGATTGTTGATCTCGTGCGCGATTGTTGAGGCAAGCTGACCCACGGCGGCCAGCTTCTCGGTTCGCCGAACAGCCTCCTCAGCCTTTTTGCGCTCCGTGATGTCGTCCACGGTGCCGATCGCGCCGCTTACCTCGCCGGTGGCATCACGCAAAACCTCAGAACGGCCGTGGATCCATCGCAACTCCCCATCGGGGAGCATCAATCGGTATTCGAGGTCAAACGGAACGCCGCGCTTGTTTGCCTCGACCCATCCGGTGAGCAAACCCGGCAGGTCGTCGGGATGCACGCGTTCCGTCCATCCTCTTTCGCGGATCTCCGCTTCGGACATGCGCCACATCTGCTGCAAGCGGGGATTGCAGTAGCGAACTCTGCCGTCGACATCGGCCTCGTAGATGCCCACGGGACTCGACGCGCTCAACCGCCGGAAGCGCTCCTCGCTCAGCCGCAGCGCCCGTTCCGCGCGCTTCCGCGCTCGCCGTCCTTCGGCCTCACTCAGTTCGCGCAACACCGCCGTCGGCAGCCGCACTAGGTTCTCTTTCAGAACATAATCCTGAGCGCCGGACTTCATCATCGCGACGGCGGTCTCATCGCCGATACTGCCGGACACCAGAATGAACGGCAGGTTTTCATCGAACTCACGAACGATTCGCAGGGCATCGGGCGCCATCAGTTCGGGCATGCAGTAATCGGAAAGAACGATGTCCCACTTGCCCTGCGCCAACGCCTTCTTTAGCGCAGTCTCCGTCTCAACGATGTGGGCTTCATGGCTGATCCCCGCGGTCTTCAGTGCATGGCGAATGAGCAAAACATCTGTGACCCGGTCTTCCAGAAAGAGGATGCGTAGTGAACTCGCAGACATTAGGGCCGTTGCTCACGAAGAGATCCGGGTCTTGACATGTTGTTGAATGGCCTCCACAAACCCGCTAAAGTTTACAGGTTTCGGGATGTACACGTCTGCCCCCTCGCGGAGAGCTGCCGCGCCGTCCTCCTCTTCCGTTGAAGACGACATCACGCTGTACGGGATCGAACGGGTTCTCGGGTCGGCCCGCACCGCGCGGACAATCTCGGGAGCGTCCAGCTTGGGGAGCTTGAAGTTCGACAGGATCAGATCCGGTTGCACCCCGCTATCACGCGACGCAAACTCACCTTCCCCAAACAGCCAGTCCAGGGCTTGCTGTCCATCTCGAACGATGACCAGATTGTGTGGAATGCCGGACTGCTGCAAGGCTTTGCGCGCGAGCAACTCGTCAGTCGGCGTGTCTTCAATCAGGAGGATGAGGTTAGGCATCGTTTTCCTCCGGCGCCAAGGTGAAGTAGAACGTTGCGCCTTGCTCCGGAGCGGCTTCTGCCCAGATCTCGCCCTTCTGGCGGTGCAGGATGCGAGCGACCGTCGCCAGTCCGATGCCCGTACCTTCAAACTCTGACTCACGGTGAAGGCGTTGAAAGGGGCGAAACAGCTTGGCCGCATGCTTCATGTTGAAGCCTGCGCCGTTGTCGCGAACAAAGTAGATCGGTCGCCTCCCTTTGTCTTGCCGGACCCCGACCTCGATCAACGCGTTCGCCCGCTTGCTCGTGTACTTCCAGGCGTTGCCGAGAAGATTTTCCATCACGATTCTCAGAAGCCGTTCGTCGCCCCGGGCCACAAGCCCAGGGGCGATCTCCCAACGAACGTGGCGTGACTCGTCACGCTGCCTCAGCAAGGTAAGCACCTCTCCGCTGACACTCGTCAGGTCGACGTTCGTGATCTCGATCTTCGCCCGGTTCACTCTGGAAAGAGCAAGGATGTCTTCGATCAACTCCCCCATCCTGAGCGCCGATGTCGTGACATGCGAAAGGTACCCTTGAGCCTCGTCGTCGAGCTGGCCAGCCTTCTCAGACAACAGGATCTCGCTAAAGCCAGCCACGGCCCGCAACGGGCCGCGAAGGTCATGAGAAACCGAGTACGCGAAGGCTTCCAGCTCCTGGTTAGCCTCGCTGAGCTGACGTGTTCGCTCCACCACGCGCTGCTCCAGAGCTTCATTGAGCCGTTGCACCTGTTCTTCGGCCAGCTTTCTGCGGTTGATGTCTTCAACCACACTGATGAAATAGTCCGGTTCTCCGTCCTCTTTGCGAACCAGGGAAACAGTCAAGTTGACCCAGATGCAACTGTGGTCCCGGCGAAAGTACCGCTTCTCCATGGAGTAGGTGTCGATCCTGCCGTTCAGTAACTCCCCCAGCTGCTGCAGGTCCGCTTCGAGGTCGTCGGGATGGGTGATGTCGGCAAAGGTTCTTCCCATCATCTCGTCCTCGCCCCAACCCACGATCCCCGTGAGCCGTTTATTCACGCGGAGCCACCGTCCTGAAGTGCTGACGTGAGCGATCCCGACAGCCGCCTGTTCAAACGTGCCGCGAAACCTTCGCTCGCTGCTTTGCAACGCCAACTCCGTGCGCGTTCGCCCGGTGACGTCGGCGGCAACGCTCAACACCAGGCGCCGTCCAACCTCGTCCTTACCCACCGGGGAAGCGACAAAAGTCCAAAACCGGATGCCGCCATCGGCCGTGTGCACCTGGTACTCCCCCATGTCCACGCGGCGATCAATGGAATAGAGCTGCGTAATGCGCTCCAGAACCTCCGGTCCCCTCTCCTGATAGGCCTTCTGCACCCACACATCAATCGTCGGCAGATCATCCAGGCCATACCCCGTCAGTTCCGTGACCGTGGAGCTGATTTGCAGGATCGTTCTATCTTCAGCATGCAAGATCATGGGAAAGGGAGCTTGCGTGATCATGCGCCTGAAGCGATCCAGGCTGTTCCGTAACCGCCGTTCCGCCTCGCGCCGCGCGGTGATGTCGACGAAGCTGACCCGGTAGGCTTCCCCACCCGCCAAGGGAATCGGCCAGCCTGTGACCTCGACGTGAACAGGGATGCCATGCAGCGTTTGATAGACCTGCTCCACCGTTGCGGCCACTTCCCCTCGGGTCATCTCCTCGGTCCTGCGGCGGGTCATCTGATGAAAGTCGGGGTGAACATACCGCAGCTCTTGGGTATGCAGTACCTCGTCCGCGGTTCGCGCCCCGAGCAGATCCAAAGCCGCAGAGTTTACATACACCAGGAGGCCATGCTGAACGATCCATGTTGGAACCGGGGCCGGATCGATCAAGGCGTGGATATGTTCCAGAGTCAACACGACGGCCATCCGCTCCTCCCCAGCAGCTCAACCCTACCCGAGCGTGCTCGCCCGCCTTTCCTTGAGACCTCGGAGAGTCTCGTGATCGTGGTTGGATCCTGAGTGTTTGCGCAGCCAAAACGCTTCTCTAAACTTTACTCTTCCGTGGGCCCCCGCTGCAGCCGTCTCACCACGCCAACCACGTGGCGCACACGAGGCCAAGACAACACGTACGGTGCGGGAGCGGCGCCACAGGCCGGCGTACCGGTCGTTTCCCGAGCTTGGTCCGAAGTCGTCCGAGCGGCAGAGGCAACGACGAGGTCGAGCCGTTGCCCTGCATGTTTCAACAACAAACGGGGTACGATACCCTCTCTCACGTGAGGGGTTTGCGATGATCTTCGGGAACAAGTCGAGCGCCGGCTTCTTCGAAACACGATACAAAAAAGAGGCGGACCCATGGAACTTCGCGGGCAGCGAGTACGAGCAGGCCCGCTACAACAAGATCGTGGCAGCGCTCGCCCAACGGCGCTACCGCAAAGCGTTTGAGCCCGGATGCAGTATCGGCGCCCTTACCGAGCGCCTCGCCGCCCTGAGCGACGCGGTTGATGCAGCCGATTTTTCACCTACCGCGGCCCAGCGCGCCGCCGAACGCTGCGCCCCGTGGCCCCACGTCCACGTGAGGTGCGCCGCACTGACAGAGGACACCCCCGTCCGCGGCTATGACCTGATCATCCTCAGTGAGATCGGCTACTACTTTCGCCTGAGCAAGTGGCGTACCGCGGTCGCAAAGCTCGCAGCCTCCATGGACCCCGGCACCACCGTGCTCGCCAGCCATTGGCTCGGCCACTCCCGCGATCACCAGCTCGAAGGCGACCAGGTACACGAGGTACTACGCGCCGAACCGCTGCTGCAACTCGACTACGAGGAACGCAACCAGGGCTTCCGCCTCGACCGCTTCACCCGTCTCTAACCCCACTCCTAATCCCCAACCACTAGCCACCAACCACTAACCACTAACCACTAACCACTAACCACTAACCACTAACCACTAAAGCTTAATCATCCACCCAAGCTCTTGCAGATCGCGCTCGATCGTGGCCAGCGCCATCTGCAGCGCGCTGCGCCGGTGCGGACTGGAGGTTTGCTCGCTCAGCACACGCTCGCGCTGCATCTCCAACGCCGCGATGCGCCGTTTGCGCGCAGCGTCGTCCTTGCCGGCAGCTACGGCCGAGGCCGCCTCAGACCGCGACGCCGCAGCCGCCTGCTGCTCCTCCACGCTCTTCGACTCCCAACCCTTCGACATCCCATCCTCCAACCTAATTACCAGCCACTAGCTACTAGCCACCAGCCACCCAAAGCTACCGCTTACCAAACCGATACACCACGCCTACATTCAGCCCCAGGTTATTCTGCACCTGCCCGCCAAACGTCGACCCAACATAGGTGGGCGCAACCCGCAGGGCAAGATTCGGGTAGATGTTGTAGTCCGCATTCACGCTGAATTTGAACGCCGGCCGGATGCCGTCCTGCCACAGCCCGATGTTCGGGCCGTAGTACGTAAAGGGCGACCCGCTCGAGAAGATGCCCCAGGCCACACCGCCGGTGCCCTCGGCGCTGAGGGCGACTTTTTCTTTCGCGTAGAAGCGGTAGTTGGCCCCACCCGTAAAAAAGTACTCATTGATCTGCGGATTCGGAAACGGCCCAATGCCGGTGCTGAAGCGCAACGGTTTGGCGTGGCCAAACGACCCTTGCGCTTCACCGACGATGGCCAATTTGCGCGACAAGTAGTAATTCGCGCCCGCAACCCAGCTCACTTCGTTGTTCTTTTGCGTGTACTGGCCGCTTTCCCAGCGAAGAAATCCGCCGCCGCCAAACGCCTCCCATGGATGCGCATAGGTCTGCTGAATCGTGCGCTCAATGCGCGCCTGCCGGCTGGCATTGGTCTCATGCCGGGGCCGCTTCGGCTTGGCCGTCGTACGCACCTGCGCGCCGGCCGCCGCGCCGCTCGCGAACAAAACACCCATCAGCAGACCGCCAGCAGCCCACCGTCCCAGACCGCGACGCACCCATTCACCTAAACCAACAACCAAAGCTGCACTCCTGCGACTCGGCCGTTCTGGCCGCACCCTTTCCATTAGAACATCCAGGACAGCAAAGGGTAGCAGGGGTCGGCGACGCGGACGGCGGAGGCCAGTTCGCTCCCCTACTTAAAGGCGTACGTCACCCCGGTCACATACTGCACCGTATTTGTGCGGTAGTACTCGGCCGGGTTGTTGATGTAGTTATCGGTCGCCGACAGGCTGACACTCATCCGCTTCGACAACGGCAGCGCCATGCCTAGGTATGCATTCGCCGAGTACGCGACCAAATCGTTCCATGCCGGCTCGATATTGGCCCACTCCGTCAAAACCACCTTGAGCGGCAGATTGCGCCGATAGTTCTCCTGAAAGATCGATCCGATCAGTTCGGTATTCATCGGCGGCGGCGTGCTCGCCGTTTGTAGAAATTGCTGCTTTTCATAGTGGATATCGGCCTTCAGATCCAACTCTTCTTTTGGCTTCTGCGAGACCGTCCATCCGAAGCCAAGCCCATACACCTGCTGGAACTGCAGGCCCGATGCAAAGTTATGGTCGAAGGTCGAGTCTGCCAGCAGGTACAGCCGCGGGCTGATGTACTGGTCCCGCTCCGCGTCAGTGTGGAAGATGCTGGTCTGGACCACCGAAGGAGCCGATGCCGGAC
>CAXTRU010000049.1:0-2471 GCA_964246665.1 uncultured Acidobacteriaceae bacterium | reverse complement strand
GTCGTGCTGGTGCCGTAGGTCTCCGTGATGTTCAACGTCGTTCGGTGATTTCGCGGCAGGTACGCCACTGTCGGGATCTGCCGCCGGAAGTTCAAGGCTCCCGTGAATGTCGTGCTGGAGGTCGTCGATCGAACGAGCGTGAAGCCGGCAGTGGCCGACCCGATCCATCCTGTTTTGAAGCTTGCTCGCTGGTCGACTTCTTTGGCATACGATGGCACGTCGATCAAGAAGCCAAGGTCCTTCTCTGCGAGGGTCGTGGCCGCGCCCTGCCCTGACTCGGCGCTCTTGGCCAGCGTCACGTTGCCGTCGGCAAATGTTACGGTTCCGCTGGCAGCAGGCTTCTCCTTGCCCGGCTTGCCTGCCCGCAGCGCCACAAACTCAGACCCCGACCGGAGCTCTTTCACCTTGCTGAAGGGGATCGTCAGGTCGCCCGCCATGTCGCTGTGAAAAACAACATTACCGCCCGACGCGCTGGTGAGCTTGCCGGTCAGTTTGTCTCCATTGGTAAACACCAGGACATCGGGGGCCGGCTTCGGCGCCGCTGGTTTTGCATCGGCTTGGCCGTAACAAACCCGTGCGAACACGGCCCAAAGAAGAAGCGAAAAGGAAAAAGTACGCACCCTCCAAGCTTAGCAATCCACTCACACGCCAGACTCCCGAACCTTCGGAGACTCCGGTGCAGGCAGGCCCGGGGTAGGCGCAGGCTCCGGTGTAGGCGCAGGCTTAAGCCTGCGCATTTACAACGTATCGAAGCAGGGCTTTAGCCCTGGCCCGCGCCGCACGACACCACAGTGCAAGCGAGGCCTTCGCCGATCAATTGGAGGCAATATTGACGGCTTGCCCCACATACGTCCCGCTCGCCAGCGCCTCGAGCAAAAACCCTGCCACATCCGCACGTGTGATCTTGTGCGCCGTCTCGCCCGTGCCCGGCTCAAACGTGCGCACCTGGCCGGTACGCTCGCCATCCACAAGGTGCCCCGGCCGCACGATCGTCCACGCGACGCCGCTGGCCTCGATCTCGGGCTCCATCTGCTCCTTGTCCTTCATCGCGCCGCGCAGAAAGGTGGGCATCACCAGCTTCTCGTACCAGCCCGGAACCAGGTCCTTGGTCGCGCCCACCCCAATGGCCGACACGACCAGCAGCCGTCCCACGCCATGCTTCTTCATCGCTCCAATCACAAGTCGCGCGGCCTCGGTCTCAAGTCCCGTATCCTTCCACGGGGTGTGCCCGCCCAGTGCATCGACCACGGCGTCCTGCCCCGGCATAGCCTTCTCCAGCGTCGCCGGATTGAGCACATCGCCTTCCACCACGCGCACCTGCGCCAAGGGCTGATACTTTTCCTTGCTGTGCACCAGCGCCGTTACCTCATGCCCCATCGCCACGGCCTGCTTCACCACCTCCGCACCCGTTCCACCCGCCGCGCCGATCACCAAAAGCTTCATCGCAATACCTCCACCTGTATCCGATGCACGCTACCCGCTCACACTCCCAACGCGGAACGAGTTTCCCTCGTCCACGCCCCGCGAAAGATGGCGACTTGCTCACCACGAGCGAGTAACCTCTCCGATCGCAATACGCCGGCGCACCAACCCGCACCCACCCTGCTACCCTGTTCCCATGTATGAGGACTTTGTTGCGACCGACCGTTGGACCGGAGAACAGCTCCACTGCGTCTGGAAGGCCACCGTGGTAGCCATCGCCACCCGTCACGCCGACGCCACCGACATCCGCTTCGCCGTCAATGACCGCCCGCTCTGGATCGCTATGCCCAACATCGCCTGGCTCGAGCAGAAGCGCCGCAATGGCAAGACCATCACGGACTACATCGCTGCGCAAGCTGCCGGCCGCTTCCTCAAGCAGGCCATCGAGAACGGCTACGACAACGGCCGCGAGATGTACACCATGACCGTCGACGAGGTGCTGGAGCACGCCGAGGCCGTCGTCCGCGAGGGCAAGGGCTCTCTGAACCTACCCTCGCTGCCCGTCATCAATCAGGACGCGCACCCGGCGGAGATGGACTTCCGCCTCCCTGCCGAGCCTGAAACCGCAGCCCAGACCGAGGACCTGCAAGCGCCCCGGTAGCCGCGAACCAGTCCCGGCAACGCGCGCCTGCGGCAAAGCCAGGCAGCCATCCAGTACACTCGCTCCTCATGCCGCCCCAAGACCTTACCCGCCGACGCATCCTCCAAACCTCCCTCGCCGCTGCCGCGCTCGGCGTGTGGCACCCGGCCAAGAGCCAGGCACCGGCGCTCCCCAGCCGCTGGCTCCTGATCGGCGACAGCTCAGGCGAGGGCATCTACCGCGCCCGCTGGAACGAGGCGACCGGTGAGATTGGCACGCCCGAACTCGCCGTCGCCACGCCACAACCAACGTACCTGACGATGCACCCGCGCCTGCCCGTGGTGTACGCCTGCAACGAGACCGACAGCGCGGGGACGTCCGCGGTCACCGCCTTCCACCTTGACCGCCA
>CAXTRU010000048.1:13640-14395 GCA_964246665.1 uncultured Acidobacteriaceae bacterium | reverse complement strand
GAGCGGAGGAATCAAGTATTTTTCATGGAGTTGGGATTAGGGAGTTGGGTTGGAAGCAGGATGCAGGGAGTAGGGAGTAGGGAGTAGGAAGTAGGAAGTAGGAAGTAGGGGAGTAGGGGAGTAGGTAGTTGGAAGCGGGGCATTGAAACAGTGGGAGGAGAGAGCAGGGAGAAAGGATCTGAACATGTTGAAGCACAGGGGTAAGCGCCAGGCAAGCATCGCCACACAAAGGCCAGGTTCGCAACGCTCCAAGCAAAACGGAGACCCCTCACCGGGGTCTCCGCTCTTGCTCCCTACTCCCTACTCCCTACTCCCTGTCTCTACCACACGCGGCAGCCGCCGTTCTCGGGCATCATCGGCTGGCCTGGGTGGCAGCCGAAGGCCTTGCCGAACTGGTCGAAGTTTTGCACGGTGCCTTTGACGCGCCACTCGCCGCTGGAGTGCGGATCGGTCTTGGCCTGATTGATCGCCGCTTCTTCGCGCTGATTCTGGCACCACACCTGGCCGAATGAGATGAAGAAGCGCTGCGCTGGCGTATAGCCGTCCATCTCCGCGGTTGTGGGCTTGCCCTGCGCCTTTAACGTTTCCAGCAGCGCCTGGTAGGCGATGCGGATGCCGCCGTTGTCCGCGGTGTTTTCCCCAAGCGTTAGATGGCCGTTCAGGTTTTGCCCGGGAGCCACCTGGAAGCCGTCGTACTCCTTGGCCTCGCACTCGGTACGCTCCTTGAACTTAGCCAGATCCTCGGCGGTCCACCA
>CAXTRU010000048.1:11106-13630 GCA_964246665.1 uncultured Acidobacteriaceae bacterium | reverse complement strand
CAACTGCCGATGGTGCCGTCGGCGTTGTACTTCACGTTACCGGTAGGGCCGAACTTGGAGCCCTGGTCGTCAAAGCCGTGCGTCATCTCATGGCCGATCACGACGCCGATGCCGCCGAAGTTGACCGCTGGATCCTTGCTGAAGTCATAGAACGGGGGTTGCAGGATGCCGGCAGGAAAATTGATGTCGTTCATGGAAGGCGAGTAGTAGGCGTTGACCGTCGGCGGCGTCATGCCCCACTCGGTCTCGTCCACGGGTTTGCCCAGCTTGCTGCGATTGCGATCCTGCTCAAACACGGCCGAGCGCTCCGCATTGCCGAGCAGGTCGTCGCGCTTGATCTCGAGCTGGGAATAGTCGCGCCAGTGACTCGGGTAGCCGATCTTGTCGCGAAAGGCGGCGAGCTTAAGCTCGGCTTCCTTTTTGGTTTCCGGGCTCATCCAATCGAGCTGCTGGATATCCTGGTTGAGCGCGTTTTTCAGCGCCGTGACCAGCTTTTCCATGTTGTCCTTGGCCTGCGGCGGGAAGTTTTCTTTTACCCAGTCCTGGCCGACCGCCTCGCCGAGCGCCTGGTCGGTCAGGCGGGTGCAACGCTTCCAGCGCGGCTGTTCTGCCTGCTGACCGTTGAGCGTTTTGCTGAAGAAATCGAAGTTGACCTTGACGAAGTCTTCAGAAAGCAACGGGGCAGCACCGTGCACGGCGTGCCAACGCAGGTAGCTCTTCCAGGCCTCGAGCGGCTCGCCGCTGATCTCGGCTTCCACGGTTTTTTCGAAGTCGGGCGACACGACGTTCATCGTGGGCGCAGAACCCACGCCGATGCCGTCCAGATATGTCCTCCAGTTGTAATCCGGCGTGAGCGCCTGGACCTCGGCGATGGTCAACACGTGGTAGCGCTTGGCGGGATCGCGCATCTGCACGCGGTCCATGGAGCCCTGCGCCAGCGCCAACTCAATCTTCATCACGGCTGCGGACTCCGCAGCGGCCTGGTCGGCGTTGTCGCCGAGCAGAGCAAAGGTAGCTTTCAGGTTGTCTAGATACTGGTCGCGCAGCTTGGCGAAGCGCGGCGCGGGGTTCAGGTAATAGTCGCGGTCGGGCAGTGTGAGCCCGCCCTGGCCGGTGCCGAGAATCTGCTGGGTGGAGTCTTTCTGATCCTGCTGCACGCCGACCCCCAGGAGCTCCGTGCTGCCGAAGCGCTTGGTTAAGGTGACGTTGAGCGCCGCGAGATCTTTGGTGGACCGCAGGCCGGCGATGGCTGCCAGCTCCGGCTGCAGCGGCTTGGCCCCTTGCCTATCGACGACGTCGGTAGCCATGCAGGAGGCGAAGAAGTCGCCATACTTCTTCTGCAGCGGCGTTTTCGGCGCGTCGGCGGCCTTCTTCAGGTCGACATACAAGAGATAGTTATTACGATCGGCGAGCTCATTAAAACGGCCCCAGCGAACCTGGTCGGCCGGAATGGGGTTGCTTTTGTTCCAGTTGCCGCAGGCGTACTGGTAAAAGTCGACGCAGGGGTCTGCCGTCTTGTCGATCGCGGCTAGGTCCATGGACAGCGGTTTTTTGGGCGGCGCTGCGGGGCCGGCATCGACGGCAGGGTTGAAGGTAACGGCAATCTGCTGGGCTGTGCACACCGGTGCGCAGAAGAGAGCGCACAGGGCAAGCAGCGAGGCGGCGAGAGTACGGCGCATGCGAGCTCCTGGAACAAAGGGCTGGCGGAGAAAGTGTCGCTGCACGCAGCATACCCGCGAAGGCGTGCGTTTGTGAACGAGAGGTGAAGCAAGGGGTGCGGTGGAGATACGTAGCACGGGTGAGGAAGTTTCAGCTTGGCCGACACGGGTTTGGCCAATAACATTGCTCTATGCTGTTAGAGGAGCGAACCGCTATGGCTGACTTCGATCGAATCACCCAAAACCCCGAGGTGATGGCCGGAAAGGCCTGCATCCGGGGCATGCGCATCACCGTGAGTACTGTTGTCGGCCAGATAGGCGCAGGATACAGCGTCGAGCAAGTTCTTCATGACTACCCCTACCTGGAACGCGAGGATGTTTTGCAGGCTTTGCAGTATGCAGCTATGCTCGCCGGGGAGCGCGAGGTGCTGCTGGCAACAGCGTGAAGTTCCTCATCGATGTAAGTCTTTCTCCAGCTTGGGTCCAGGTATTCGGGCTAGTGGGCATGGAAGCCGTTCACTGGTCTTCCATCGGCCCCTCTTCTGCTCCCGACTACCACATCATGAAGCATGCGCAAGCGCACGGCTTTGCGGTCGTCACGCACGATCTGGATTTCAGCGCCATTTTGTTTGACACCGGCATGTCAAGGCCCAGTGTCGTTCAAATACGGTCGAAGGACGTGAACCCCAACGCGATCGGATCGCTGGTCACCTCTGAAGTAGAGCGCATGCGCAATGACATCGTTGCAGGAGCTGTCGTCACCATCGATCTGAAACGCACGCGGCTTCGGGTTCTGCCGTTCAGGCGAAATCAGGAAGAGCCAGCTGTTTAGAAGATCTTCATGTGGATCGTCAGATACTTCTTCG
>CAXTRU010000048.1:0-11083 GCA_964246665.1 uncultured Acidobacteriaceae bacterium | reverse complement strand
TTTCAGCAGCACATTCAGGTTGTTGTAGGCGCTGTCATTCGTGACGAGTTGACCCACCGTGCCCTTGCCCTGATTTACCCCGGCTAGCATCGTGTCGAGCTGGTTGATCGTATCGCTTAGCTTCTGTGCGGTGACGGGGTCTTTGAGCAACAGGCCGAGACTTCCCTGGCCACTGTCCACCTGCGCGAGGATGGAATTGGTGCGCGTCAGTGTGGTGTTCAGGTTGTTGTACAGCGTGTCGTCCGTGAGCAATTTGCCGGCGGAGCCCTTGCCGTTGGCGAGGCTTGTGGTCAGCGTGTCCAGCCGGGCAGCTGTATCGTTCAGGCGGTCGTACAGCGTTGTGTCGGTCAACAACTTGCCTGCCGAGCCGCGCCCATGATTCAGGTTCACGGAAAGCGTGTGCAGTTGCGTTAAGGTGGCATTGGCTTCGTTGTATAGCTCAGGATTTTTGAGCAGTTGGCCGACCGTACCTTCGCCGTTCTGCAAACCATCAACAACCTTGTCGAGCCTGGCAATGGTGGTGTTTAACTGATTCAGGGTGCCCTGGCCTGATTTGATAAAGGTGCTGATCGACGGCGCTTCGTAGGTCTTGAACTCGCCGCCGCTTTGAAACTCGGGACCCTGCGATAGCTCGCTGTTGAGCTCGACGACGGTATCGCCCACAACGCCGGTCGTAATCAGCGACGCCGTGGTGTCCGTGCGGAGACGACTCCCAAAGCGTGGACTCAACTTCATCTCGACCTCAACCGGCGTGAGCTTGCGGGCCGGGTCGGTGGTGAGATGAATGGCCTGCACCTCACCTACGGGCACACCTTCCAGATTCACAGGCGCGCCCACCTTGAGGCCTTCCGAGTTGTCAAAATAACTGTGCGCCACCAACTTTTTCTCAAAGGTGTTCATGCCCGTGGCGTTGGTCATCAGAAACAGCAGGATCAGCAAAAGCGTCAGCGAGATGATGACCAAAACGCCGACCTTAAGCTGCGACCACTTCACTTCCTGCTGACTAGGCATGCACTCCATGGTAGCAAGACAGGGAACAGGGAACAGGGATTAAGAATTAGGGAGTAGGGAGGCGCGTGCTGCCGCGTTCTGTGACCGAATCAGCCATAAAGGTGGAGAGCGGCTTTCCGCTCTCACCTGATCCCTGATCCCTAATCCCTAATTCCTGTCTCTTACTCTTCAGCGATTACCACGGCCATCGCTACGGCGTTGGTATGCGTGAGGCTCAGGGTGAGGCGTGTGATGCCGCGGGCGGCGGCAATCTCGGCCGCGCGGCCGTGCAGATGGAGTTGGGGTGCCTGGCCGGGATGGCGGACCACTTCGAACTCGCGCCACGAAACGCCGCGGCTGATCCCGGTGCCCAGCGCTTTCGCGGCCGCTTCCTTTGCCGCGAAGCGTGCAGCAAAGCTTTGCGCTGCACTCTTCTTGCGTGCCTGGCAATAGGCGATCTCGCCGGCTGTGTAGACGCGGTCGAGGAAGTGCTGGCCAAAGCGGTCGATGCTGGCCTGAATGCGTGGAACTTCGGTGATGTCGGTGCCAAGACCGAGGACCAAGGGACGACTCCATGGAGGGCGCTTCGTATTGGCACGCCCCGCGGCTAGCGCTGCGCACCCTGGCGACAGTATCGCAGGGCGCTGACCCTGCCAGGAAACGTCGCCAGCGTTTGCTCATACGCAGCCCAACCTGCGCCAGCGCCCAGCGCTGCCCCAACGCGAACCCCGGCGTCAAACCCGGTCTCCCCCAAATCTGCTGCGCTACACTGGGACGGTCTATGGCTGCTGTGATCGAAGCCAGTCACCTGGGAAAGATTTATCGCTCGGGCAAGCTGGAAGTACATGCTTTGCGCGATGCAGACTTTTCCGTCGAGACGGGTGAGTTCCTGTCCATTGTGGGGCCGTCCGGGTCTGGAAAATCGACGTTGTTCTACATCCTGGGCGGGCTGACGAGCGCCAGCGCCGGATCCTTACGCGTGGCCAATCAGGACTTTTCACGCATGACGGATGCGGAGCTGACGCGCTTTCGCCGCGGCCACATCGGCTTCATCTTTCAGCGCTTCAACCTGCTGCCAACCCTTTCCGCGGGGGACAACATCGAGCTTGCGCACACGATCGCGGACAACGGCAAGCCCTTCGACCGCCCCTTGCTCACGAAGTTGGCAAGGATGCTCGGGATTGAGGATCGCCTGGACCACCGGCCCAATGAATTGTCTGGCGGCGAGCAGCAGCGCGTGGCCATTGCCCGTGCGCTGATTACGCGTCCTTCGATCGTGCTCGCCGATGAGCCTACCGGCAATCTCGACACCGAAAACTCGGACGCGGTGCTGCGCATGCTTCGCGAGTCCAGCCGCGAACTGGGCCAAACGGTCCTGATGATCACGCACAACCCCGAGGCGGCAACGATCGCAGACCGCGTGCTGCACATGCGGGATGGGCGGACGGTGGGCGTGTCCGCCGGTCAGGGCCGCCCCGTTGCTGCAACCTAGAGTTCGGCGCCGGAACACCGCCGACGTTGAGCGGCCGTGGTTGGAACACAAGTGCTGTCCCCATAGGCAGGGTGACCTGGATCTCCGCAAAGGCCGCGCCGAACGTGGTGGTGCCGCGCATAAACCGAGTGGAGCGTTCCGTGTCGTCGCGCCTACAGCGGCGTGTCAGGGCTTGATCCGCTGAGATCACATCTGATATCGGAGATGTGGAACTTTGCGGGGATAGCGCTTGTCCCTCAACCGAGGCAGACTTCCTCCATGGAGCCTTTGTTGGTAAGACGGCTGTGGCGTGGATGCGGGGGCAAACTTGTTCTTGAGTCGGTCGTTGCCGTTGTACTCGGGAGTCTAGCTGGCCCCAACCTGGTCGGGCAGACCGCGGCACACGGAAGCCGGGCCGAACGTGCCGAGGTCGCAGACACAGCCGTGCTGGACCTGAACAGCGCCACTGCGGTTGAGCTCGCGGCCCTGCCCGGCATGGGCCCGGCCTACGCCCGACGCGTGATGGAGTACCGGCCTTATTCCGCAAAGAATCAGTTGGTGACCCGCGGCGTGCTGCCCCAGGCCGCCTATGAACGCATCAAGGATCGTGTGGTCGCCCATCGGCCGCCGAAGGGTTAAAGTGCTGTGGAAAAGTGGCATGGTCCCGGTTGCAAGGTAACGTGACTTTCGTTACTATCGAACTCGCAGCAAACAAGAGCTAGCCCTGTCGGCAGTGGACTCCCGTTCGCGCCGGCGGGGCTGATTTTTCCCCGCCAGAACCGCACATCTCCCGTTATGCCGGAATTTCCCCCTACACGCATCCGGCGGGGCGACCGGATTGCGCTCGGCGCGTTACAGTGGAAGCGTCGTCGCTGCGCGCTGCATCACTTCCCTCGGATTGAGGATGACCTTTCGCACGATCAGGTGGCCGTGGCCGGAGACTCCGCGAGTTGTGCGTGGAGGAGCGGTGTGTCTGCTCAGCGTGGCATGCACAGGGTGCGGCAGTGTGGGCGCCGATAGCGGCTTGAGCGTGGCGCAGGTGCGCTGTGTGGAGCTTTCGGCCGGTGCGCCGGAGATGGACTTTCACGTCAATGGCACTGGCGCAGCCTATGGCGTAGGCTTTGCCAACTTCACGTCCTATCTTCCGGTAAGCCCCGGAGCGACGTCGATCAGTGCGCACAAGGCTGGTGCGGAGCAGGCGATCATCTCAGCCCAGGCACAGCTCGCGGGCGGGCAACAGTACACCGCAGTAGTCAGCCGTCACAACGGCGCGTTGCAGGAGCACGTGTTTCAGGATCAAAACGCGCCGGCGGCACCGGGGCAAATCGCCGTTCGCGTTTTGAATGAACTTGCGTCCACGCTGCCGGTCACGGTGTACGTGGCACCCCTGGATGGTGAAGGGAACAGCGGGCCGCCTACGGTGCTCAACACCGGTATAACCGGCGCGAGCGCGTACCTGACCCTCGCAACCGCACGAAGCTACCTGGTAACCGCGACGGTGTTCCAGGGCGGCTTGAACCTGCCTGTGGCCAGCCTGGTGGTCAAGGCGTCCTCCGGCGCGGCACGGACGGTCGTCTTTGCAGGCGAGGTGCAGACCGGCACACACAACGCGGTCGCTTTTGTGCTCAGCGACGCTGACCCAGGGTAGCTGCCGCTATGCAAGGCCTACCGGGCTTACCGACGCGGAGCGCTGGGCTGCGGCTTGCGGCCGCTGTACAGGCCTGAGCCCAGAATCACCGCAAGCGGTACGAGCAGGTTGTACGCCAGGACAAAGGGTGTGCGGCGGTCGCCGATGCCCTTGGACAGGTTGAAGGCGCTGAGCAGAAAGAACGGGATCGCCGTGATGACGCCATGGATCACCGGTGAGCGATGCGCCACGCGAGCCGCGGTGTACCCGGCCAGCAGCGCGGCCAGCACCGCCCACACAAGATCCGCGACGGCGTAGAAGACCCCTTCGAGTGCGAGAAAGAGCAGGAGGCCATCGAGGATGGCGAAAAGGCTTCGTGCGGTCGGGCTGAGCGTCAGCGGCTTGGCCATGCGGCAACCTCCCTGTGTGGAGATGGAGAAAGGCCGCGCGAGGTGCGCGGCCTTGTCTGTCACAGAGCACCATCGGATTTTAGTAGCGGTAGGTATCCGTCTTGTAGGGGCCTTCCACGGGCACGCCGATGTAGTCGGCCTGCTTCTTGCTCAGGGTGGTCAGCTTGACGCCGATCTTCTCAAGATGGAGGCGAGCGACCTCCTCGTCCAGCTTCTTGGGCAGCACATAAACGCCGACTTCGTAGGTGTCCTTGTTGGCCCAGAGGTCCATCTGCGCCAGCGTCTGGTTGCTGAAGCTGTTGGACATGACGAAGCTGGGATGACCGGTGGCGCAGCCGAGGTTCACGAGACGGCCTTCAGCCAGCACAAAGATCGAATTACCGCTGGAGAACGTGTACATATCCACCTGCGGCTTGATGTTGGTGTGCTTGACGTCCTTGGCGCCCTGCAGCTCCGCCATCTGGATCTCATTGTCGAAGTGGCCGATGTTGCAGACGATGGCCTGATCCTTCATCTGCTGCATGTGCTCAAACGTGATGATGTCGACATTGCCGGTGCAGGTGACGTAGATGTCACCGCGGCCGAGCGTTTCCTCGATCGTGGTGACCTCGTAGCCCTCCATCGCGGCCTGCAGGGCGTTGATGGGGTCGACCTCGGTGACGATGACGCGGGCGCCCATGCCGCGCAGCGAGTGCGCCGAGCCCTTGCCAACATCGCCGTAGCCGCAGATCACGGCCACTTTGCCGCCCATCATGACGTCCGTGGCGCGCTTAATGCCGTCCGCCAGCGACTCCTTGCAGCCGTACAGGTTGTCGAACTTCGACTTCGTGACGGAATCGTTGACGTTGATCGCGGGGACGAGCAGCTTGCCCTGCTCCATCATCTTGTACAGGCGATGGACGCCGGTGGTGGTCTCTTCCGAAACGCCGCGCCAATCCTTGGCTACGCGTGTCCAGCGCTGCGGATCCTCGTCGTGGATCTTCTTCAGAAGCGCCTTGATGACGGCCTCTTCCTGCGAGTCGGCGTTCGCGTCAACCCACTCGCGCTCACCCTTTTCAAGCTCCACGCCCTTGTGGATGAGCAGCGTGACGTCGCCGCCGTCGTCGACGACGAGTTGCGGTCCGAGGCCACCTTCGTGACGCAGCGCCTGGTCGGTGCACCACCAGTACTCTTCCAGTGTTTCGCCCTTCCAGGCGAAGACGGGGATGCCGGCCTGCGCAATCGCGGCGGCGGCATGGTCCTGGGTGGAGAAGATGTTGCAGCTCGCCCAGCGCACGACAGCGCCGAGATCGACCAGTGTCTCGATCAGGACGGCGGTCTGGATAGTCATGTGCAGGGAGCCCGTGATGCGAACCCCTTGGAGGGGCTTTTGCGGCGCGTACTTCCGCCGGATGCTCATCAAACCGGGCATCTCCTGCTCGGCGATGCTGATTTCCTTACGGCCCCACTCCGCGAGCGAGATGTCTGCGACCTTATACTGCGTTGCCACCTGCTCCAACACTGCTGTTGCCATGCGCTGCTCCTTGTCGAATGCCACCTGTAAGGGTATCAAACGGTGGTAGCGCGCGGGCTTTGAGGACTCCAGATAGCATCCGGCGAACCTCGATCAGTTGACTGTGCAACGCGTCATGCAGGTCTGTTGCGAGGAACTGAAGATCGCAGGCCAGTAACAGCTGGTACTCCAGCTCAACGCCCAGGGCTCGCGCACTCGCCATGCAGCGCAGAAAGTCCGTATTGGCATCCTGTCCGCACGCTTCGGCGATCCTCGTAGTCAAGTGGGTGGCACCGCGTCGGAGTGTCGTCACAAGCCCAAATGTCTCTGTCTTCGGGAAGTGTTCTGTGGCGCGGTAGGTTGCCAACGTAAACGCGTGCGACTTATGCCAGACATCGAGTTTGCGGAAGTCCTGCATGGGTGTCCCTGAGACCTGAGATACGAGAGATTGAGATACGAGATTTCTCGGGCCTCGTGCTCTCGCTTCTCATATCTCTTCACTATCCGCTAACGCCCGAAGCTCCCGGAATACCTCTTCCGTGCGACGAGCAAGGTCCTCATACGACCCGGTGTTTTCGATCACCAGGCAATCCGCGGCAAGGAAAGCCGGAATGCGCTGAGCGGCCAGGCGAGCCTCGGCATCGGCTCGCAGCGAAGCTTGTTTTTCCGGGGAGAGTTCCCGTCCGGCGGCGACACGCTGAACGTACCGCTCGACCTTTCGCTCATCCGGCGCGGTGACCAGAACGATGCGGTCGAAGCGCTTGCGCCAGGGCTCCTCACCGCCGGCGTGCTTTGTGCTGAAGATCAGGGCTGACTCCACAACAACGAGGGCGTCCGGTTGTGTTTGGGCGAGCTCAGCGATGCGGCGTTCCTGCTCCGTCAGAACGGCCGGATGAACAATGGCGTTGAGCTCTTCCACGCGGGAATTCGTAGGGTCGAAGGCAAGGCGAGCGAGCTCGGGGCGGTTGAGCTGACCGTCAGGGAGGACAACAGCGGGGCCGAAGCGGTCGACGATGGCCCGGTACACGGCTTGCCCGGGCTGCATTATCGCACGCCCCATCTCGTCAGAGCTAAGGACAGTGGCTCCGTGCTGCGCAAGCAAATGGCCGACGGTCGACTTACCGCTGCCCAACTCGCCGGTGAGACCAACGCGCAGCATACCCGCTAGATGCCGCGGCGAAAGCGCGCCGCTTTAACAGTGTTGGCCATCAGCATGGCGATGGTGAGTGCGCCGACGCCGCCGGGAACAGGGGTGTACGCGCCGGCGATGGCAAAGGCGCGTGGATCCACATCACCGATGACGGTGGAGCCCCGCTTGCGAAAGCCCTCGATGCGGTTGGCGTACTCGGGCGTGTCGGGCGGGAAGAACTTCTCTACCTCGGCTTCGCCCGTGAGGCGATTGATGCCGACGTCGATGACCGTGGCGCCGGGCAGGATCATGTCCGCGGTGAAGAAACCAGGTATCCCAATCGCGACGATCAGCAGTTCGGCGTCGCGCGTATGCCGCGCCAAATCTTTTGTCAGCGAATGGCAAACCGTTACGGTCGCCTGTTCGTTCATCAAAAGGACGGCCATGGGTTTGCCCACGATGTTGGATTTGCCAACCATGGTGGCGCGTGTGCCGGCCAGCGGAATGCCGCTTCGTTTCAGAATCTCCAAGATACCGGCCGGTGTGCAGGGAGCAAGTTCTTCGTTAACAGGAGCGCCATGAAGCAGACGACCGCCGTTTACGGGATGGAAGCCGTCCACGTCTTTGCGCGGGTCCACCGCTTCGAGAATGCGGTTGGTGTTGACGTGGGCCGGCAGCGGCAGCTGGACCAGGATGCCGTCGATCTCGTCCCGGGCGTTCAAGCCGCGGACGATATCGAGGAGTTCCTCCGTGGTGATGGAGGTGGGCGGCGTGATGAGCTCGGAGTAGAGCCCAAGCTCACCGCAGGTCTTGATCTTGTTGCGGACATAGATTTGCGAGGCAGGGTTTGCGCCGACAAGCACGACGGCCAGCCCGGGACGATGACCCTGGTCGGCCAGCTCACGCACAGTTTCGGCCACTTCAGCTTTGATCTCAGCCGCCACTGCGATGCCATTCAGAACGCGCGGCGCCGTAACCACATCCACCATAACTTCAAGCATAGCGTGATGCGGCTGATTCTTCTTCCAGCCCTGCGGTACACAGTTGGCGTCTTTGTAAGTGCTCTATGCGTCTTGGGGTGCAAGCACCTGGGGTGCGTACAATTTGCGGAAAATCCAGCAAACTATGCAAGCCTCAACGTGCTCTAACCCCACAACCGCTGCCACGATGTGCACGCGAGGAGAGAACTCAAGGTGAGCGACGGACAGGATAAGAACTTGGTGGAACGTTTTACGCCAACAGACCTCCTTGCTTTGCGGAGCGAGTTGTTGCGTTCAGGCGTTGACTCTTTTCAAGCCGCTGAGATTGTGTGCAGCTTTCTCAGTGGTCGCGGGTACGGCATCTCGTCGCACGAGGCGCGAGCCGTCGCTTCCAAGATAGAAGTGCCGGGTACGACAGCGGAACATATACAGGCGGAGCTAGAGCGTGTTGCGCAGGTAATGTAAGGTTGGCCATTCCAACCTTGGTTGCGCGCAAGCTGTGCAGCCTCGCAGCTCATGCATCGACTCGCTTCGCTGTCTCACGGCGTTACGCGGGCGGCTATGGATTCTTCCTCCAGACGGCCTTGATCCATGGCGACTGGCCCTGTGCGTCTCATGAGCACAAAAAAGGTCAGGGTCGCCACCATGATTGCGAAGTAAATAGGCCGCGAGTCGCTCAGGCCAAGAACGCGATAGGTCAAGTAAGCGGGAGTCGTACTTACCCCTGCGATGAAGCAAGCCAATGCGATCATGGGTGCGGTCAGTGGGAGCCCAGGCGGGTCCACGGCGGGCTTCCAGGTTCCCAGGTGCACGATCGCAAGCACGAGTTCGAACGAGAAGAATCGTCCCCAATCGTGAGCGATCAGGAAGAGCGGCAAACAGCACAGCGCCGGGATCAGCAGCGCAAGCCAAGCCGTGCGCATGGAGGTCCTGGACGCGCCGAACCGGTGCCGAACGGAAAACGCGGCCAGGAACACGGGCAGAATCAGGCAGGACACGAAGCGATACCCCGTTTTCGCCAGACCGAGGAGGCCGTGGCCAAAGTTCGCCTCGTTGTCCGCCGCGATCAGGGTGGAGAAGTTGGGGTACTGCCCTGCGCCGGGGAAGGCGGTAATGCCGCGCCAATGCAAAGAGGGCAAAGCGCCGCTTTCGGTGCCGTGTTGCGTTGCCAGGACCACGAAGAACGCTGCCGGAACTGCACCAAGGAGATAGCCGGCCAGCGGCGTCGCACGCGCTTTGGGCGCAAGCACCAGGCAAACCACGGCCAAGGCCGGCGCGAAGAAAAACAGGCTTGCTTCGTGGATCAGGACGGACGCCACACCAAAGATCAAATAGCAAAGAAAGACAAAGGGAGCAGGCAGTTTGCCCTTTGCGAAGATCAAGTGAAGCACAAGGTACGCAAGCAGAACGACCTGGAGCGGATCGCCGGTAATCTCCAAAAACATGCCGGTGGTCACCGGTGAAAGCAGCAGGACGATCAGGGAAACGAAGCCTTCCTGACCACGTACACCGTTGAGCAACTGTCGCAGCGACTGAGCAAACACGGTGTACAGCAGCAGCGTGACCATCCAGGAGAGCAAGGTGACGGTCAGGTAGTTGGAGTTATCCAGCCCAACGAGTCGCACCATCTCTCCCAGCAGGCCCCGGCGCACGAATCCATGGGAGTAATCCCGTGGCCATTGAAACGCCCAATATCCGCCCGGCCCATGGAGCCCGAAATGAATGCTTCCAAAGAGTTCCTTGCCGGAGGCAAACATGATTTCGATCACAAGAACGGTCGCGGTAATCAGGAGAAACACAGAGCGGGAGCTCAGGGCATCGTCATACGGCTGGGTCGTGCGCGGGGCAGTTGAGTCCGGCATGCGTACGAAGTCTCCAAGGGTGCCGGTCAAAAGCTCAGCACTTCCAGTGTGGACATTGCCGCGAGCGGCGGCTATGGCACTTTCGCGGGTTAACGATCCAAAGTTGTGCAGCCATGCTACAGCGCCTTGTTGCCTTGAGTAGATCGAAACGTGATGCAGGTAAGCGCGATCAATCCACACCTGCACTGCTCGCTCCTTGAAATCTGTTCAGACACAAAAGGGCCCGGCGCAGGCCGGACCCTTGTTGGCTCAGTACGCTCGAGCTAAACGGTTTGCACGGAGTCGCCCATACGATCTTGCCAGGGGTCGATCACGATCTTGGTGACCTTGTCCTTCTTGTCGCGCCAGATCTTGTACATTTCCCCGGCTTCCTCGATGCCGATGCGGTGCGAGATCAGGAAGCTCGGGTCGATCTCCTTGTTCTCGATGCGCTGCAGCAGCGGGCGCAGATACTTGTGCATGTGCGTCTGGCCCATAGCCATCTTGATGCCTTTGCCGAATGCGGCGCCGAAGTTCACCTTGTCCAGCACGCCGCCGTAGACGCCGGGGATGGACAGGGTGCCGCCCTTGCGGATGGCCTGGAAAGCCTGGCGCAGAACGAAGGGGCGGTCGGTCTCGAGCATGAGCGCCTGTTTCACCTTGTCATACATGCCGATAAACGTGTTGGAGTGTGCCTCCATGCCGACGGCATCAATGCAAACATCCGGGCCGATGCCGCCGGTAAGGTCACGTAGGGCCTCGACGACGACCACATCATCTTCGGAGTAGTCGATCGTGGTGGCGCCGCAGTATTCGCGGGCTAGGCGCAGCCGCTCCGGGAAGCGGTCGATGACGATCACATTGCCGGCGCCGAGCATGTAGGCGCTGGCCGCGGCGAAAAGCCCCACCGGCCCCGCGCCCCACCCGGCTACCGTGTCGCCCTCTTGGATGTTGCCGTTTTCCGCGCCCATATAGCCGGTGGGGAAGATGTCGGTCAGGAAGAGCACCTTATCGTCAGGCAGGTCGTTTTCCAGCTTGAGGCAGCCCACATCCGCGTGCGGGACCCGGGCGTACTGCGCCTGCCCACCTGCATAGCCGCCGTAGATGTGCGAGTAGGCGAACAGCGCCGAGCCGGAGTAGCAG
>CAXTRU010000047.1:11337-14553 GCA_964246665.1 uncultured Acidobacteriaceae bacterium | reverse complement strand
GACTGCAAGGGGAAGTTTGGTCGAGAAGACAAGTCTGCGCAAATGTATTCGGCCTTTGGGTGGAGATTGTTTCTCCTGACCAGGATGAGTTGCGCACGTGTCTGTCCTTAGAAACGCCGCGGTCGTTGTGGACCATTGTCGGTACCAGGCTTTTGACACGTCGTTGTGACTGTTCTTTCGTCCTTGTTGCCCTGTGCAGACCTCGGTGGAGAGCTTGTTCGTCGTCGTGGTGCGGGTGAAGTGGGAGCGCGCAGCGCTTCCAAGCCGAAGGCGTCTTCTCCGCGCCTAAACTGGCACGGTGGATGGCTATATTCGTTGCCGCTGAACAGCACAGCCCAGGCAGTGCGTGCTCGTTTGTTGACCATTGCGACGACGACGACGTTCTTGTGGGCTCGCGCATCAAGCCGGTCGAGCCATGCACCGATGGGTGCTCTACCCCGCTTTATACGTAAAACCGCTGCGCGCGCCATGGATCAGGATCTTGCGCAGGTAAACGTTGCCGCGCTTGCTGAATTTGAGGAAAGTACGCTGTCACAAACCCTCGTTTGTGCTGAGGGGTCGAAATAGACCGAATTGCTGGCGAGGGCTGAGATCACTAGTTGACTGATTAGACAGATACCTTTATAAACTTTGAACATGCCTAGGATGAGGAGCGACGAGAAACGAAGCGCCATTCTCATTGCGGCGACTCACCTGATCGTGGAACAGGGCCTGGGAACACCAACGATGGGCATTGCGAAAGCTGCCGGCATCTCCAACGGCTCCCTGTTTACCTATTTTGCAACAAAAGCAGATCTCTTCAATCAGCTCTATCTCGAACTCAAATCGGAGATGAGTGCAGCTGCAGTGCGGGACGTGAGCGAAGCCAACTTGTCGCGTGAACACTTCTTCCAGGTCTGGAGAAGCTGGACAACTTGGGCAGTCACCTATCCTGAGAAGCGCAGCGCGTTGACTCAACTTGATGTTTCCGAGACGATCACTCCCGAAACGCGTGCCGCTGCGCAAAAGATGATGAGGCCACTCGGGCAGCTGATCGAGCATTTTCGTGCTGCAGGGCCGATGAGTAAAGTTCCGCCGGTTTTTGTCGGCGCGCTGCTGAACTCGGTCGCGGACGTGACGATGGAGTTCATGAGTCAGGATCCGGAGAACGGCAAGAAGCACTGCAAAGACGGTTTTGAAGCGATGTGTCGCATGTTGATGTAAGGTGTCGTCGCTGTAAATAACTGGCTAGTCAGACACATAAAGGAGAAAAGGAATGTCTCTTCGCAAGGGCACTTCGGGAACCAGGGCATACATCATCACAGGGCCCACCTCAGGCGTCGGCCGTGCAACCGCGCTGTTGATGGCAAAAGAAGGCATGCTGGTACTGGTGGGCAGGAACAGCGACAAGCTCCGAGATGTACAGAAAGCGATCGAGAAGCTGGGCGGACAGGCGGTGCCCGTTGTGTGTGACATGTCGGATTTGCGGAGCGTTCACCGTGCGGCTGCCGAGATACTTTCGCTTGATCTCAAGCTCGTCGGCTTGCTCAACAACGCGGGTATCCAAAACCCCATAGTGACGAAGACCGCAGCCGGTTGGGACAACACGTTTGTGACAAATTACCTTGGGCCCTTTGCGCTGACAGAGGCCTTGCTGCCGCATCTCGAAAACGGTGCGAACGTTCTTTTTGTTGGTTCGGCCACGGAGGATCCCGAGCGCAAGCCTGCGGTACGGGCGGGTTTTCGCGGCGGCCGCTACATCTCTGCCGAGGCAAGTTTGCGAGGCGAATGGAAGACAGGAGGCTCCGACAAGCCCGGGATGGACGCCTATGCTACGTCGAAGCAATGCAGCATCGTTACGGCGCTGGCGCTTGCGCGTGAAAATCCGCGGCTGCACATCAATGCCATCGAACCCGGTGTCATGCTCGCAACAGGCCTGCATGGCCAGATGAGCACCGGGCGCAAAGTCTTGGTGTCTGTGCTCGTTCCACTGCTTATGCCATTTGTGAAAGTGCTGAATACGCCCAAACGAGCTGCGCGCGTCTTCAGGAAGATCCTCACCGATACCGCCGGTGCAACCGGTGTCTACTTTGACGAAGGCGGCCATCCCATGGCCGGATCCGCATTCGTGCGAGACACCAAGCATCAGGATCGTGTTGTCGCTGAAACACGCGCATTGCTTGCACCTGATTCAGGTGTGGTGCGCGAGGTAGCTGGTGTTGCGTGATGGTCACAACAGCATGAGGCACATCCATATGGACGGCAACTCCCATTAAGCCGCGGTGCTGCGTTGTAATCTGGATTGCTTCACCGCTGAGATGCGCAATACGGTGTTGGTTGGAAACTCACCTTGCGTCCACCATGCTCCTACAGGTCTTGCGGCTTTACCTTCAGTCCGCGTCGAAAGAGGCGAACTGACTGATCGCTGCCCATACTTGCAGCACTCGAAAGCGCTCGAAGCGATGCAGACCAGCACCTGATCACGGGTGGCCCGAGCTGGGTCAACTCGATGGGCTTCGACGTAGAGGCCAAAATTGCCGGTCCGGACGTCGAGACCTTAAAGAAACTTAGCGGAAAGCAACGCGCCGAGATGCTGAGGCCGCTGCTCGCGGAGCTTTCAGCTCAAGGTACACGTCGAGACAAAGATCCTTCCGATCTATGAGCTCGTGGTGCGAAGGGTGGCATTCAAGATGAATGCATCGGCTCCAGAGCCTTCAACCCGAACCTGATGCCAGGCCCGGCGACAAGTCCAGGGACCGCGGCGGCATGAGCATGCGTCCCGGCCAATTGGACACCCAAGACTTCACGAAGGACGCGCTGGCTGAGAACCTGGGCTACACCGTCCAGCGCGTGGTGCTCGACAAGACCGGCCTGACCGGCGAGTATAGTTTCGCCCTGAACTGGACACCCGAGGAGCAGATGGATGCGGGCGTCAATGGATCCGATGCAGGGACGGAAACTGGTCCGTTCATCCTTACCGCCCTCCAGGTGCAGATGGGATTTAAACTCAATGCTTCGAAGGCTCCTGTGCAGACGTTGGTGATCGACCATGTCGAGATGCCGACAAAACTAGGGCTAGTTGTGAAGTCTCAACAGGTGCTTCCGATGAAGCAAGGCCGAGCGCTCTGGTAGCCTTGAGGCGCCGAAGGCCAATTCACTGTCGAGAAGCCAGGACCAGGCATGCCGTCATTCCCATACATCAGGGCAGTGAGCCTCATCGCCGTAGCCAGTCTCTCC
>CAXTRU010000047.1:10404-11327 GCA_964246665.1 uncultured Acidobacteriaceae bacterium | reverse complement strand
TGCGTCGGAGTATCGCGGACGGGTGAGTTTTGGTGGGGTGCCTGTACCGGGAGCTACGGTATCGGTGGTGCAGTCTGGTAAGACACTGACTGCGGTGACGGATGCGCAGGGGTTTTACTACTTCGCCGACCTTGCGGATGGGATGTGGAAGCTCACGGTGCGGGTGTTTGGTTTTACGCCGTTGGAGCAGGCGGTGACAGTGGCTCCGGCCGCGCCACTGGGCACGGTAGAACTGAGCATGTTGCCGCTGAAACAGATGCTGGCGGAGGCCAGGTCTGTGCAGACCGTGCCGAGCGCACCGCCGCCGGAGTTGCAGGCCCGCACGACCGCTCCGGCAGGAGCGGTGAAGGCCGCGGACAAGGCTGCCGAGCAGCCTCTACCCGAGGTGCAGCATCGGGCCGACGACAGCAACGACGGGCTGCTGATCAACGGAAGCCAGAGCAACGCGGCGATCTCGCAATTCTCGCTGGATCCTGCCTTTGGGAATCGGCGGCCGGGGAGCCGTGCGCTGTATAACGGCGGGATCTCGGCGCGGGAGGAGAATGCAGCGCTGGATGCCCGGCCGTACTCACTCACCGGGCTCGACACACCAAAGGATCAGTTCAACCGGTTCGTCGGTGTGCTGACGCTGGGTGGGCCGCTGCGGATCCCGGATTTGCTGCGGCGCGGGCCGTATTTCAATGTCGCTTACCAGTGGACGCGCAACAGCTACCAAAGCACACTGAGCGGCCTGGTGCCGACCGCGGCGGCCCGGGCCGGCGATCTGTCGGGGCTGCTGACGTCGCAGGGGCAGCCGCTGACGATCATGGACCCGGCCACAGGGCAGCCGTTTACCGGGCCGGTGCCGGTGAGCGCGCAGGCGCAAGCCCTGTTGGCCTTGCTTCCGCCGCCGAACCTGGTGGGCAACACGAACTATAACTACC
>CAXTRU010000047.1:6061-10394 GCA_964246665.1 uncultured Acidobacteriaceae bacterium | reverse complement strand
GTGTTGAACCACACGCATGGCGACGCGGTGCAGTCGCGGTTGAGCAAGGATCTGGGCCGGAACGGGGGGCAGGTGTACGGGGCGTTTTCGTTAGAAAGCACGCGCAGCGATAACGACAGCCTGTTTCACTTTCTGGACACGACGAACACACTGGGGCTGAACGCGAATGTGCACTGGACGCGGTATTGGCGGCATCAGCTCTACGCCAATACGGGCTTTGAGTTCAGCCGGTTGCGGACGCAGGTGCGGCCATACTTTGCGGGGCGGGAGAACGTCTCGGGTGAGGCGGGCATCGCAGGCAACAACCAGGAGGCGCGCGAATGGGGCCCACCGACGTTGGCGTTTTCAAGCGGTATCGCCTCGCTCAACGATGCCGTGAGCGCGTTCAACCGCAACCGCACCGATGCTCTTACGGAGTCGGTGGACTGGAACCGCGGGCGACACAGCGTGACCTTTGGCGGGGACTTCCGGCGGCTGGAGTTCAACGTGCTCTCGCAACAGAACCCGCGCGGAACGTTCACCTTCACGGGCGCGGCGACCACCGGTACGCCCAAAAGCACCAGCCCGACGCCCACCACCGGGGCGGAGGTTGGGGCCTTGCTGCTGGGGCCGCCGGCTTCGAGCGCCCTCGCCTTCGGCAATGCCGATAAGTACTTTCGCCAGTCCACCTATGACCTCTTCGCCACCGACGATTGGCGAATCCGGCCTGAACTGACCATCAACGCCGGCATGCGTTGGGAGTATGGCGCACCCATGACGGAGCTGTACGGCCGGCTGGTGAACCTGGATGTGGCTGGCGAGTTTAGCGCCGTAAGTCCGGTGCTGGGCTCGAATGCGACGGGCGTGCTGACGGGCTTGGTGTATCCGAGCTCGCTGATCCGGCCGGACAAGCGTGGCTTTGAGCCGCGCGTGGGCATCTCATGGCGGCCGATCCCGGCATCGACGCTGGTGATTCGCGGGGGCTACGGCATTTATCGGGACACTTCGGTGTACCTGTCGAGCGCGCAGCAGATGGCACAACAGGCACCGCTGTCCAAAAGCCTGAGCATGCAGAACAGCGCGGCGTGCCCGCTCTCGCTGGCCAACGGCTTTAGCCCGTGCGGCACGAGCACGACGGATCCATTCGGCGTGGACCCGAACCTGCGTGTGGGCTATGCGCAGACGTGGCAGCTTTCGGCGCAGCGCGACCTGCCCGGCGCGCTAGTGTTAGTCACCACTTACTTGGGCGTGAAGGGCACACATGCGCAGCAGGCGTTTCTACCCAACACGTACCCGATCGGCGCGTTAAACCCGACACCGTCGGGCCCGAGCGGCTTTGTGTACCAGACTTCGGGGGCGAATTCGACGCGGCAGGCGGGAACGCTGCAGGTGCGGCGGCGGCTGCGCAGCGGCTTCACGGTGACGCTGCAGTACACGTATTCGAAGTCGATCGACGACGCGTCGGAGCTGGGCGCACAGGGCCATGTGACGACCTCCGCGCTGGGCGAGACACCCAAGACCGCCACGCCCACGGTCGCGCAGAACTGGTTGAATCTGCGCGGCGAACGCGGGCTGTCGACCTTCGATCAGCGGCACTTGCTGACGATGAACATGCAGTACTCGACCGGCGTGGGACTGCATGGGGGTACGTTGTTCAATGGTTGGCGCGGGCGGTCGCTGAAAGACTGGACTGTGACCAACCAGCTCACCTACGGCAGCGGCCTGCCGGAGACGCCGGTGTACCTGGCCGCGGTGCCGGGCACGGGCGTCACGGGGACGATCCGGCCCGATGTGACCGGCGCGCCGGTCTACCGCGGCAGCGGCGGTTACTTCCTGAACGCCGCGGCCTATACTGCGCCGGCCATGGGACAGTGGGGCACTGCAGGGCGAGACTCGATTACAGGCCCCGAGCAGCTGAGCCTGAACACGTCGCTGGCGCGCACCATCCGGCTGCGCGATCCGCTGAACCTGGATTTGCACGTTGATTCCAACAACGTGCTGAACCACGTCACGTTTACGACGTGGAACAGCACCGTGAACAGCACGACGTTTGGGCTGCCGGTTTCAGCCAACGGCATGCGCACGCTCGAGACGACGTTGAGGCTGAGGTTTTGACCATGCGCTTCTTTCAAGCAGTAATGACAGCCGCTGCCTTGATCGTGGCGCAGAGCCTGCCGGCGCAGCAGACCGGCACGAATGCCACCCCGGACAAGGGCGATACGTACACGCTTCAGGTGAAGTCGCAACTGGTGATCGAGGCCGTAACCGTCAAGGACAAGCAGGGCAATTCCATCGACGGCCTGGACGCGAAGGACTTTACCGTCACCGAGGACGGGATCCCGCAGAAGATCCGCTACTGCGAGCACCAGACGCTGCCGGTGGACGCCGCGCCGTTGCCGGCTTCAAAAAACGCCGACGAGCAGATCAAGATCTACAAGCGGCTTACCCCAACGCAGCTTGCGCAGGAGAAGGAAGGCCAGAGCCAGTACAAGGACCGCCGCCTGCTGGCCTTCTACTTCGATATGAGCGCGATGGGACCGGCGGACCAGCAGCGCGCCTTGTTTGCCGCGCAGAAATTTATCCGCACCCAGATGACCTCGGTGGACCTCCTGGCGATCATGCGCTACAGCGGCGGCTCGGTGGACATCCTGCAGGACTTCACCGCTGATCGCAACAAGCTGCTGAGCATCTTGGAGACGATGGTAGTGGGCGAGGGGCAGGGCTCGGACGAGATCCTCGACAACGGTGCGAGCGCGGATACAGGCGCGGCCTTTGGGCAGGATTCGAGCGAGTTCAACATCTTCAACACCGACCGCCAGTTGGCCGCGCTGCAAACGGCGGCGCGTATGCTCGGGCAGTTGAACGAGAAGAAGTCGCTGCTGTACTTCTCGAGCGGCCTGCGGCTGAATGGGATCGACAACCAGGCGCAGCTGCGGGCGACGGTGGACGCGGCGGTGCGCGCGGGCGTTTCGTTCTGGCCGATCGACTCGCGTGGCTTGGTGGCGTCGGCGCCCATCGGTGATGCGACGCAGGGCTCGCCGGGCAACCAGGGCATGTACTCCGGCGTGGCCGCGGAGGCGATCTCGGACAACTTTGCGCGTTCGCAGGACACGCTGTTTTCCATCGCCGGCGACACCGGTGGTAAGGTGCTCTTCGATAACAACGACCTGACGCAAGGCATTCGCAACGCGCAGCACGCGATGAGCAACTACTATGTGCTGGCGTACTACACGGCCAACGGCGCGCGCGATGGGCGCTTCCGCAAAGTGAGGGTGACGCTCAACAGTCATGAGACGGCCAAGCTGGACTATCGTCAGGGCTACTTCGCGCAAAGGGAATTTGCGCGCTTTAACGCCACCGACAAGGAGCGGCAGCTCGAAGACGCGCTGATGCTCGAAGACCCGATCACCGAGCTCACCATGGCGATGGAGATCGACTACTTTCAGCTGAATCGTGCGGAGTATTACGTGCCCATCATCGTCAAGATCCCCGGGCGCGAGCTCGCCTTGGCCAAACGTGGCGGCGCCGACTACACCCTGATTGACTTCGTCTGCGAGATCAAGGACGAAATCGGCGGCACCACCGTCACCAACCTACGCGATAACGTGAAAATCAAACTCACCGACGCGACCGCGGCTGACCTCGCCCGCCGCCCCATCGAGTACGATACCGGCTTCACGCTCTTGCCCGGCAAGTACACGCTGAAGTTCCTGGCGCGGGACGATGAAACAGGACGGATCGGCACCTTCGAGACGCACTTCGTCATCCCTAACCTGAACAAGTTGCGCGAGGACGCCACCGGCAAGCGACTCGCGATCAGCTCCGTGGTGCTGGGCAGCCAGCGCGTGGAGGCGAAGGACGCACTCTTCGACGCGGAGAAAAACAAGGACAAGGCCAAGAACACCGCTGCCAACCCGCTGGTGCAGGCTGGCAGTAAACTCATCCCAAGCGTGACACGGGTCTTTCGTTCCGATCACCAGATGTATGTCTATCTGCAGGCGTATGGCGGCGCGACCGCGACGCCGCTGATCGCGTATGCGACGTTTCTGCGTGATGGCAAACAAGCCTTTGCGACCACGCCCATTGCTGCTAAAGCCGACCTGAACAATCGCCTCGGCACGGTGCCCATCAGCCTGGAAATTGGGCTTGGTCAAACTAACCGCGGGTGAGTACACATGCCAGATAAGTGTGCTGGATCCTGCAGGTCAGAAAGTGGCGTTTTGGTCGGGGGCGATTGTGCTGTCGCAATGAGGCTACCAACGAGGGCGCGTGAAACACGATCAAGGGCGAAGTCCAGACAGATCGCGTCCGGTACTCCAAAAGCGGAAGAAGATGCAATGGTAGGCTTTGGAAG
>CAXTRU010000047.1:5807-6051 GCA_964246665.1 uncultured Acidobacteriaceae bacterium | reverse complement strand
CTATAAAGGCAGCACTTACTCCACACCTCGTGTAAGAAACCCCGACTTTTTATACAGCCTCCAATTTATCCGGAGAGAACCCCCCCGAGAGCGGTGTACCGTTAACACGGAAAGATGGTGTACCCTCGATTCCTATCGATTCGCCTATTTCGACGTCTCTGCGTATACGGTCGCGAGGCGTTTTATATCGAACGCATTTTGCGAAAGCGCTTTAGTGTGTGATACCCCCCCGCTTTTCCAAAGC
>CAXTRU010000047.1:0-5797 GCA_964246665.1 uncultured Acidobacteriaceae bacterium | reverse complement strand
GAGTAGCGAACTCTCTTTGATGCTTAAACAGCAACGACTGATATGGCTCCCTTAAGCCCTGCACTTCCGCGCAGTTTGCAGCAATAGACGCTGTGTACGCATATTGGTGAATCTCTTGGAGGGGCATATCATAGCGATAGACGGCGACTTCACCTGGATGATGAGCAACGAACTTAGCAAGATCGCTGTCAGCCAATGCGCAATACGGGCATTGATAATCAGAAAACTCAACAATCTTGAAGCTCGCGGAAGATGCACCCAAAACTGGAACGCGCCCGGCAATTAGGTGCTTCCAGCTCGCGTCCTCCTGCTTAGCAGACGCATGTTCGAGTACCAGTCCACGCCCCTTACACGTACTTGGTAATTTCCACAACGAATATGAACATGAAGATCGCAGAAGTGGACAAACGACAATGGCTACCGCGGCAGACATGCTCCCCGGCTAGGCCCGTCGACCTAGCCTCCGGACCCGGATGTATCTCCTCTCTACACAAAGCAGAGTCGCGAAGCTAAGAACTAGTCGATTGAAATGGGCTTGTCCATGTGGTCAATGACCAGCTTCGACCCTAAATATTTTCCCGGCTTTAGAGCTAGTCCGAGAGGAGCAACGGGCCAGTTATAAAGTTGCTCGCTAGGTTCATGGGAAGGGTCCTCTACCATTTGCACCGTATAATCGTAGCGTCCAGTGAGTCCTGTCCCATCATGAATCGGGCGATCTGCCGAAGTCGCCTGTAAGAATGCTACAAGTTCCCCCAGAGTTGCTCCATAGAAGTGCCATGTTGTCCTACTTCTGGGGCCTTCAGGAACCCTAACTCCTCCCGTCCGCAGAGGAGCCCCTTGCGGCAGTGCAGAACCAGGAACCCAAGGTGTCATTTTTACTCCCCGCTTTGCAATCACCAGCTTGGTATCTGGGAGTTCTATCGGCTCCTCATGGGCTATAAGTCGGCATCGCTTCTTCAACAGATCCTGCATGGCTGAGCGGAGTAGTTCACGATGGCTGCTCTGATTACGCCACGCTGCTATCTCAGCCTCCGGGACGTGGGCTCTTATCGTATACAAGTCAGGTGGAATGTTGGAAAGCCACTTTGGCCCGTTAACGATGGGCATGCTGTTCCAGGCAAATCGATCATCTGGACCATAGGCAATCATGAGCACCTGCCAGAGAGTCAGTGTGGACGTAAATCCCGAAGGAGCAGGGTCGACGTTACCCAGAGCGACGGCGGTGCCATCGTATGGCGACCCAGGGGTGACCGGGCGAATTGATGCGACTTCGAAGGTTACTTCTCTCGTATTTACAGCGCCGCTGCCTAAATTGTTCGCGTTGCTCCTTTGCGCTACTGCAGGAGCAATCAACAGGGTAGAGTCGCCCGCTAGGACGACAAGTACCAGAGGAAAACACCACAGTAATCGAGTAAACTTGCTCAACATATTGCGGTTCCATCCTTCATATATTTTGCTTACCTGTGTTGTATGTACGCCCGCATCATGGGCAAAGCCGGTTATGATCTGGCCAGAGGTGGTTGCAGAAACCTAAGTGGTGGGCATATGTGCCTGGCTGTGTCAGAGATATCTCCCAGCGAAGCATGAGCTGTCCGTACATCGATACAAACGACTGTGTCTTAGCAAGAGCTTCTTCGGAGCTTACAGAGCTCACCAGATCAGTGGGAATGATGTTATCTTCCTCAAGCATTGCACGCTGGATGGTCTCTAAGAAGGAATCTATTTGGTCCAGCCACTTGTGGTGCTTACAATGCCCCTCGCTGACCATAGTCCGTAGCTCCTCCAACAATCTGAACCGGGTGTATACGAACTTGTCGCGCAGAAACGACCGGAATGACAGCCCTGAGATCGACCCAAGCCCGACCAGTTGTTCTCCGATGCTCAGGAGGTTCTGCTCCAGACTCGCTTCCCTGCTGTAGGCAGCGGAAAGGAAACACATCTGTACTAAATCGGTCAGTTGCTGACGACAGACCTGATCGGCTAGCCGGCTCGAATAACAACGATTTGGTTCCGACAAATGTGAAATGGCGAAAGGCAGATGCCCGATCAACGACCGGCTATCCAATAACCGACACAGGTGAGCAAACGCC
This sequence comes from uncultured Acidobacteriaceae bacterium, assembly GCA_964246665.1. Taxonomy (GTDB): domain Bacteria; phylum Acidobacteriota; class Terriglobia; order Terriglobales; family Acidobacteriaceae; genus Granulicella. The sequence goes on along the minus strand of CAXTRU010000047.1, from coordinate 3,707 downwards.
CCATCAAGATTTCTGCCCAAAGGGAAGGATGGAGGCTGAAGCTGCGTATTATAGATTCCGAATGACATCGCCATAAATATGGGACGGGGAGATATTGTCAACTCAGAGACCATACGCAATACTTCTCTCGACTGGGTCACCAATCGATAGGACTCAAGGCTCAAGTAGATTCGTTCCAGAGTGGCCTGAGGAGAGACTGTCAGAAAACCAAAGCAAGAACCCATACCTGGATCACCGCTGGCTCCGGTCATCGTGAGATTAATTCGCACATCCTTTAATTGTGGTCCGCAGAACTCCTGTGGGTTCACCTTTACCCAAGAAACCTGTTTTGCAGAGCGCAATACATTAGCGAGAGAACTCCCGAGTACAGATTCGTGGATCGAAAAAGGATGGATATCTGGGTCGGTAGGGAACTGCCTCAAGTTGCTTTCCCTGTCTGGAAAAGAGTATGTCTCGTAGGGGTCCTGCTCGGAGCATAGTGTGACGTGTTCTTGGCTTGAGTTGGCTGAAGCGTATGCACAAAACGTGTCGTCGTCCGCTTGCATAACGTACTGCCCGCCGGTCAACAGCATCATCGTGTTGCGCACGCAACCTTCTGTCGTCAGCAGTTTCTCTGCGTTAAGAGCGAAGTGGATCACTTCCGGAGGAGCGACACTCTTCCGCAGGAGCGCGCAGATCAAGCACTGCCGTTCTTTATGCCCGGCGAACAGGAGTCGCGGTCCGTCACCTGTTTGGACAGAGTCTACAACTTGACGATTCCTGGATTCCGACATTTGGTCTGCTGAATCGTCGACTACAAGAATGGTAGCGTCTCCCCTGGCATGAGAGCGGAAGTTCTGAGCGAATGAACTAACGCATCTAGAAAGATAGTTGCTACGCCCACAAGTAGGAATACAAAGCGTGGTGATGCGACACTTTACAGGCGGTGTTGCTGCCTCCAGGATTGTTTGTAATGACTGTTGTACAGGAACCAATAGTCCCCGCTCCAGCAAGGACGTTACTCCCGCCGAATATTACCGATATAAGGGAAGGGAGGTATACTGTCTTATTAATCCTCCTTTGTCCGTATTTTTAGCAAGTGAGGACGTTCGCTCCAGCAGCCATCCAAGAATAGGATGCTTGCCAGTTTCCAGGCGTTCCTGAATGGCATCCCGGCAGAGCGTCTCTAGCCAATCTCCGGAGGACTTAGCCGTAGACATCCGTGATAGCAACTGTGCTTCAATCTGTTGTAGGGGAAAAGCGGCCCCGTCGGAGTGCCGGACGCAGATCGTGTTGTCGCCTGAACCATAGATGCTGCACGGAACGCTACACACCAACGTCTTTGCTAAGTCGTCCAATTGATCTGTCACTGTGCCATATCGGGAAACCGCTTCTGAAAAAAAGAAATGTAGTTAATGCCGAATGTCTTAGTGGTCAGTGACAGAAAACTTAGACGATTGGTAACAATACGGCTGCTTGGTATCGGTCACAGGCATTCGCCTGGCCGGAAAGCATGAGAGTTGGAAATTTGGGGATGCCCGAGTATCCACCTGAGGCGATGTTGCAGAACGGACATGCACCGAGCAAACCGCTGCAGTTGGACGAAGGAGTTCGAGGATGTAGGCACTCGCGTGAATTGCCTTTTCGTCCAACCGTTGAAGCCATCGCTGCACCGCTCTAGTGAGATGGTCAAACCGTGCCTTGGCCGAATGTATACACGAACCGCCTCCGCCCGTCAAACACACTTGCAGCCTTGCCAGGTTTTGATCGCTAGCCGTGGAGTCTCAATAGGTTGTTCCGATGAGATCTAATCGGCTGATGGGTGATGACAGATCGAGGCTAGCATGAGGTCTAGGCCAGTTGTAGTGGTGCAGCCATGTATGAAGTTCCTGGCTGCGCTCGTTTGAGTGGCGGTAGGAGCGGGCGTAGGCCCACGCGCGCAGGGCAGTCTGGATGAAGCGTTCGGCCTTGCCGTTGGTGCGAGGCGTGTAGGTCCGGGTCAAGCGGTGCTTCAGGCCCATAACTTTGCAGGCCGCGGCCATGGCGTGCGAGCGATAGCCGGTCCGTTGTCGGTGAGCACGGCCTTGCAGCGGATGCCGTGCCGCGCGTAGTAGGCCAGCGCGGCACGGAGGAAGTCCAGGACAGAAGCTTGCGTCTCATTCGGGTAGATCCGCGAGAACGCGATGCGCGAGTGATCGTCGATGGCCACATGTACGTACTTCCAGCCGGCGCCATCGACGGAGTCCCGGCGGTTGCCGGTGACGCGGTGCGACGGCCGGACGATGCGGCCCAGCTTCTTGATGTCCAGGTGCAGCAGACCGCCCGGGACGGCGTGCTCGTATTGCTTGACCGGAAGCTTCGGCTCCAGATCACGCATCCGGTTCAGTTGCAGGCGACGCAGGACGCGGCTTACCGTTGCCCGGCTCAACCCGGTCTGCAGGGCCATCCGCTGTCCCGTCCAGCGTTCCCGGCGCAGGGCTTCGACATGGCGGACCAACTCAGCAGACGTCGGCTGCCGCAGCCGCCGCGGACGCGAGCTGCGGTCGCGCAGACCAGCGCGGCCATGCTCCCCATAGCGCCGCACCCACTTGCCCGCCGTCTTCACGCTCACGTTGAAGCTGGCCGCGACCAGCTTCAACGTGCAGCCCTCTTCCAACACCCTCTTGGCAACTGCTCTCGACTGAACACCGTCAGTCGGGCATGCTGGTAATAGTCCACCTGATTTCCTGAGTCGCTTTGCTTCGCAAACTCAGCTTCCCAGTTCTCGATCAGATGGACAACCTACTGAACTTCAAAGCTAGAGCCTACTGTGGGTTGATACTTTGGCACTTGCATAGGTTCCGTTTTGCCACGTTTCGCGTAACCAGTTTTCTCGCTATTGGTCATGACCTTGGTAGCGAGCCGGAATCCTGCCGTGCCTTCACGATAGCAAAGGCGTGACCCAGGCGCTTGTGCTCGACGATGGCTGTGTACGGATACGCTGGTCTTGCTGAAGACGCGATAGGGAAGAACTTGACTTCGCCAGCGAACCTCCAGCGGCTTGTCCCAGTCGTCGAACAGCTCGGTAGGCCAGCGTGGGACCGAAATCGGCGGCACAGTTGGTCTCGACCAGCTCGACGGCGAACTCCGGGACGCCTGGGTTACGGCGCCGGTTCGACGTGCGGCCTCGGGCTTTGTGTACCAGCCCGAACCCGCCGTCCTCTTGACCTTTAGCCAGCAGCCGATACGCCTAGCGTTGGCTGACGCCCAGCACGGAAGCACCGTACGTCTGCCGGACTGCACTTCGTTCAGAACTTCAACACGCCTGACTTCGCGCTCGCTCATCCTCGTCCACGCCATCCTTAGAACCTGACAGTTCTAATGGGCGGGGACCTGACACTCCTAATGAGCGCCTACATTAAGGTGAAACAGAAGATGTGTTATTAGACGTAACTTATTCGGTTTCTTCAAGATCTGGTGATCAGCGAGGGTGTTACGGCGTCCCCGTTCCGGCCTGTGCAGCGGCTTTGGCGGCCTTTACTGCTAGGTAGGCGTCAACTTTGCCTGCGTCAGTATTCCCAAAACCAGAGACCCGCTTTCTTCTCGACGTCAGCCTGGCGTACCGGATCCTTCTGAACCGCGACAAGGTACAGCTTGATTGCCTCACCAAATCCCGTAAGCAGGTCCTCAACAACTAGAGGCTGTTATGGACTTTGGACCAGAGTAGAGTCTTTGCGGGTGTTGTTTTG
>CAXTRU010000046.1:12945-14557 GCA_964246665.1 uncultured Acidobacteriaceae bacterium | reverse complement strand
AGCCACCGAGCACCAGCCACTAGCCACCAACCACCAGCCACCAACCACCAGCCACCAACCACCAACCCCCAGCCACCTCTCCTCGGTAGAATCAACCTATGATTCGCAAGACACGACTTTTCACGCCCGGCCCGACCCCTTTGCTTCCTGCCGCGCAGTTTGCCATGGCGGCTGCGGATATTCACCACAGGACGCCTGAGTTTCGGGCGCTGTTTAAGCGGGTGCTGGCGCAGCTGAAGGACTTTGTCGGAACGCAAAACGACGTTGTGATCCTGTCGAGCTCGGGGACGGGTGCGATGGAGGCTTCGGTATCGAATCTGACGTCGCCCGGCGACCGCGTGTTGGTGTTGTCGGCCGGTAAATTCGGCGAGCGTTGGGTGTCGTTGGCCAAGTCGTTTGGTTGCCATGTGGATGTGGTGACCAAGCCGTATGGCGAAACGTTTACGCCGGATGAGATCAAGGCGGAGCTGAAGCCGGACACGCGCGTGGTGTATGTGCAGGCCAACGAGACCTCCACCGGTACGCGGCACGACATCCAGGCGATCGGGCAGTTGCTGAAGGAGCAGCACAGCGGCGCGCTGCTGGTGGTGGACGCGATCACCGGCCTGGGCACTACGCACCTGGACATGGATGCGTGGGGGATCGATGTGCTGATCGGCGGCTCGCAAAAGGCGGTGATGATTCCGCCGGGGCTGAGCTACCTGGCGGTGAGCGAGCGCGCGTGGGATCGCATGGAAACGACGGGCAACCCGCGCTACTACTTCGACCTGCGCAAGGAACGCAAGAACGCGAAAAACGGGGAAAGCGCATACACGCCGGCGGTGGCGTTGATCGCGGCATTGGGTGCGTCGTTGGACTGGATCGCCGCGCAGGCCGCCACGCCGGAGCAGCCCGAGGGCGATTTGGCGGAAGGCCGCAGGAAGCTGGTGGACAACGCCGAGCTCATCGCGGAGATGACGCGGAAAGCGGTGCAGGCCCTGGGGCTAACCTTGTTCTCGCACGCGCCCGGCGCCGCGGCCACGGCGGTGAATGCGCCGGAAGGCGTGGATTCGGGGGTGATCTGCAAGGGGCTGAAGAGCCGCTTCGGCGCAATCATCACCAACGGCCAGGGCGAGATGCAGGGCAAGATCTTTCGCATCGCGCACCTTGGCTTTTTCGACTACATGGACACGATCGCGCTGATTGCCGCGTTGGAGCAGGTGATGGTGACGGCCATGCCACAGCTCAAGGTGCAGTTTGGCGCGGGACTGATCGCGGCGCAGCAGGTGTATGCGGAGGCTGCCGGCGCGTAAGTCTCCCACACACATCGAGACGAGGCAGACACGGGCAGACCCTAGGGTCTGCCCTTTGTGTTGCGTATTGGGCTGCGTGTTGGTCGAAGGGAGACGAGGCTTTGGCCTGCACATTACCGTTGGGCCATGGCGCCTCGTGACACGGGGGTGTGATGCGGACTCCACACCCGTCTTGCGCTGTGTGCGTTCCGGTGATTGTGAGCCCCACGCCGAGGCAGCGATAACTACACCAGACTGCTGCGGGAGACCGGCAATCCTTCCTGAATCCCGCTGCAGGTGCGTACAAATCGGCGCCGCTTTGAGCTGTATCACCTACCGAT
>CAXTRU010000046.1:0-12933 GCA_964246665.1 uncultured Acidobacteriaceae bacterium | reverse complement strand
GTTTGATCACGCACCACGGTTCACGTGGCGTAAGACCACAGGAGTCCATATGGTGTCCGCTTTTTTGTCTCAGCCGGTGCGGCTGGGAGTTGCTTTGATTGCTCTTGCTAGCACTTTGGGGATGGCGGGCTGTGGGGTCGATCTCACAGCCGCCGATGCCCCCGTCGCCATGCCGGGAACCGTGATTGAGGGCAACGTGCATGGCGGCGTGTACCCCATTCAGAACGCGACCATTCGACTGATGGAAACGCAGAGCAACGGCTACGGCGGCGCGGCCAAGCAGTTGGCGCAAACCACATCAGACAGCGGCGGCTACTTCAACATGCCGTACACGCCCGCGGCCGGCAAGACGCCGGCTTCATGGACCTGCGACTCCAACCAGTTTGCGTACATCACGGTGACGGGCGGCCATACCGCAACCAACACCGCGAACTACAACGTGGCGCAGATCGGTGTGATCGGGAACTGCGGACAGGTCCTTTCCACCTCAAGCGAGATCAACAACGTGCAGGTGTTTGTCAGCGAGCTGAGCACCATTGCCGCAGCCTATACGCTGCGTAGCTTCATCAGCATCGACAACACCAACGCCGCCACGGGGCAGCAGATCATCAACATCAGCGCGCCCGCAAACAACAACGCATCGACGGGCAGCTGCACATTACCGGCGGTCACAAAAGTTAATCCGACGCCCTCGTACACATGCGTCTCCGCGGGGCTGGCTCATGGATTCCAGGACGCGTACAACCTGGTGGATTCAGTGAACTTCAACAACGTATTGCCGTCAGGGCAGGCGCGGACTGCTTTGCCCAACAACGCCTACGCGTCCGTGCCCCAGGACGAGATCGACACCCTGGGCAACATTCTGCAGAGCTGCGTGGACTCGTCTGGGGGAGCGGTGGGCAACTACTCCAGCTACACGCCTGGTGGAACGGGAAGCACGCGCTGCGGCGACCTGTTTTACTGGACGACCCCGCCAGGATCAACCAGTGCACCGACCAACACCTTGCAGGCCGCGATGAATATGGCGCAATATCCTGCAAACAATGTATCGAGCTTGTATGGCTTGCAGCCGAACGCCGTGTTCTTTACGCCCGACCTTACGGTGCAGCCCAACGATCTTGCGGTTTCGGTGCTGTACCCGATGTTGTACTTCGGTGGGTCGTCCGCCGCCTTGGACACAGCGGTTGGCCTTACCCTGGACAGCAACGATGACGTGTACGTACTTGCCGCCTCGGGCTCAGGCGCGAACAACACAGAAACAGGGGTTCTTGCTTTATCCAACAGCGGCCAGGTCTCCTTTAGCGGGCCGGCGAGCGCAACGTACCTGAGCCCCAAAAGCATTGCGGCAGACATGCTGAACAACGTTTGGGTGACCAATGACTCGGCAGCAAACGGTGCGTTGCTGAAGGTGAACACCGGCACAGGCGCCCTTTCCGTGGGGGCGACGCTGGCCGATGCAGCCGGCCTTGCTGTCGACCCGTTCAATGACATTTGGGTCTCGGTGGACTCAACCACCGCCAACTCCATCGTGGAATACACGGCCACAAGTCTGACAGGTGGCGCGGCGATACCGACGTTGCAGTCCGGCGCGTTGAAGGCGCCCTTGCTGCACCTCGCGCTCGATAGCGCTGGGAATTTCTGGGGACTGAATACGACCGGAACCACGTCCGCGGCGGTGTTGTTCCCGAACAAGGGAACAGCGAGCAGCCCGAGCTACAGCAACGCTTTCAAAACGCAGTCGTTGAACAGCACGGCCGGCTTCGCGGGTGCGTCCACGTCAGGCGGGACGATGTACTTCCCGCTCGCGGGTGAAGTGGATAACGCGACCTATAACGGCAACGCCATTACGGCGAACAACCCGACCGCCTTCACGGGCAAGTCACAAATCAAGACGGCGGCAACGGTGCCGAACCAGAGCGAAGTGGATGGTGCGGGGAACCTCTTCTACACCGATGCGGCGAGCAGCGGGCGCCTTTTTGAGTACATTCCCACGGGCGACACCGATGTCGTGAAGACGACGGCAAACGGCACCACCACGACCACGGCATATCAGGCGGCGGCTCTGTTGCCGTGCTACCCGGTCAACCAGCAGTGCTATGTGCCGTCGTCCTTTAGTGCGTTGGGCGTGCAGGTGGATAGCTCCGGGGCGGTGTGGTACGTGGCCAATACCAACTACCAAGGCTTCGGCGTGGGTGTTGTTGTGCAGACCTTTGGCCCGGGCACGGCGACATGGCCGGTACTTGGGCTGCAGAAGCCGGGTGCCATGCCCCAGTGACGAGTTTTCCGACTTCTCCACACGGCGGCCTTCGGGCCGCCGCTTCTTTGTTGCGCCACGCCTTTCCCACGCGCCCCTGCACAGCGACCCACAGGTCTGACATCGGTAAGCCCTAGACTGAGCAGGGGCGCAAGGAGCCCGCTTGCTTCATGGCTGTACTTTCGATGCCCATGCCGTCGGGTGACGGCGGCCTGCCTTCTTCGATCCAAACGGAAGTGACCGTGTTGGGCGCGATGCTGCTGGATGCGGTGGCGATCACCGATGCGACGGCGAAGCTGCGCCCAGAGGATTTTGCGCTCGACTCGCACCAGCGGATTTATCGCGTGATGACGGACCTGCTGGCGCAGGGGCATGCGGTCGATCTGATCACGGTGATGGACGCGCTGAGCAAGCGCAAGGAGCTGGATGCCATTGGCGGAGCGGCGTACCTGGCCTACCTGACTGAGGGCATTCCGCGCAATCCGAACATTGAAAGCTATGTCCGGATTGTGAAGGACAAAAGCCTGCTGCGGCAGCTGCTGGGGATCTTCAACGAGGGCATGGCCGCGGCGTCAGACCAGAGCGAAGACGCGACGCAGGTGCTGAACAACGTGGAAGTGAAGCTGGCCGAGGTGGCGGATTCTGCCATTCAGCGCGGCTTCTCCAACATCCCCGACATCGTGGCGAGTTCGTTCGGCTCAATCGATGCGCTATATGAGCAGGGCCGCGAGGTTACAGGACTGGCGACGCACTACATCGAATTCGACAAAATGACGTCGGGGCTGCAGGCGAGCGAGTTGATCATCATCGCGGCGCGGCCTTCGATGGGCAAAACGGCTTGGGCCATCAACATCGGGCAAAACTGCGCGGTGCGTGACGGCAAAGTGGTGGCAATCTTTTCGCTGGAAATGAGCAAGGAAAGCCTACTGCGACGCATGCTGGCGAGCGAGGCCATGGTGGGCAGCCGCAAGCTGCAAACGGGCTTTATCCCGCGTGAAGACAAGGGCAAGTTGATCTCGGCGCTGGACCGGCTGATGAACAGCAAGATGTTTGTGGACGACACGCCCGGCATCACGTTGGCGGAGATGCGCGCCAAGTGCCGCCGGCTGATGCAGCAGGAGAGTGGGCTGGACCTGATCATCATCGACTACCTGCAACTGATGACGGGTGCCTCCGGGCCGGGCAAAAAGGGGCCGGAAAACCGCACGCAGGAGGTCGCCTCGATCTCGCGTGGTTTAAAGGCGCTGGCCAAGGAATTGCGCGTGCCGGTGATCGCGCTCTCGCAGCTGTCGCGTGGATCCGAGCAGCGGACCGGCGATAAAAAGCCGCTGTTGAGCGATCTGCGTGAGTCTGGGTCGATTGAGCAGGACGCCGACGTGGTGGCCTTTATTCATCGCGAGGAGTACTACGACCGCGAAAACGAAGACGTGAAGGGCAAGGCCGAGATCATCATCGCCAAGCAGCGCAATGGACCGACAGGGTCCATCCAGATGGCCTACCTGAGCGACTACACGCGGTTTGAAAACCTGGCCCACGGCGAGGACTTCGGTGGTGGCGGCGACGCGTACTGACGACATCTCGTACGCTAGGTCGCCAGAGCCCTCGATCTCTTTTCAGTCAAGGTCGGTTGGGACGCGAGATCCCTATGGCCGGCCGTTGCGGGCGGCGCTAGCCTGTGACCGAGCCGAATGCATGGCTTCTCGATGAGGTAGTAGCTCGCGACGGCGGCAAGCAGGGAACACACATACTTCGCTGGCCTGCCGGAAACGGCGAGAAGAAGCCGTGCGTGCACCGGATCGATCGAGTTCGCTGAAAAGAAAAGGATGTGCCATAGGTAGAAGCTGTACGAGATGCGGCCAAGAAAGCGGATTGGACGCCACTCCAGCAAACGTGTCGGCCAGCTGCGCGGATGCAGCATGGTGGAAATAACCCAAAGCGTGAACGAATACTCCAGAACGTTCAGCATCAGGTTGGGTGAGCGCCTGTACGCCACCGCGGCAAGCACGATGGTGACGGCCAGCACGGGTACGGCTTGCATCCAACGCTCGCACCAGCTGCGGATGGCGGGACGGGTAAGCGCAATGGCAAAGATTGTGGGCCAAAGCAGGGTTTGAATCTGCCAGTACGTACGTCGCAGTTGTGGGTCTGGGATGTGGTGCTGGATGACGAACTGTGCGGTCTTGAGGCACACCAGCCCGACGGCGAAGATACGAAGCCGATGGCGGCGAACGAAGTACAGCGCCAACGATACCAATAGGTAGAAGTGTTCCTCCACGGCCAGCGTCCAGAAGTGGCCGGTAAACCAGTCCAGCCGCCAAATCTCGATGCGCGCGTGGTAGGTGAAGTTCTCAAACATCAGCAGCCCGGCCAGCCATTGCCACCAGGAGATCTGCAGAGCCCCGGCGAGGGCCAACATGGCGATGACGCCCAGGTAGACAAGGGCCGGCGGCTGGATGCGAAAGAAGCGACGGATGTAGAACAGCTTCAGGTGAAAACGACCGGTGAGGGATTCTTCCTCCAGGATCCGGCCGGAGATCAGGATGCCGCTGATCGCGAAAAACAGAACCACGCCAAGCGATCCGTAGTCCTGGAGCGAGCGGAACGAGCGGCCATGCCAGGTGTAGGGCGTATCGTGCGCGGCGACGACGGCCAGAATGGCGATGGCGCGCCAGCCATCGAGGCTGGGGAGATAACCGGAGCGGTTCCCAGGCAGCTTTCGCATAGAAAAGCCGGGGATCGGTCCACCGGTACGGCTGCAAGTTTACCGTAAGCGGCGTGGATGAGCTGAGGTCCTCGGCTCAGGGTTCCGGTACCCTGTGTCTAGATGCGTTGGAACGGTTTCATCATTGGCCCCCCACAAAGGGTCGCGGCACTGCTGTTGCTGGTTCTCTTCGGCGAGTGCCTTTGGACGATCGCGCACCAGCCGTTGAACTCCGACGATTACCGGTACGCGCGCTGTGGGCGGGAGATGTGGGAGCGGCCATCGCCGTTGCAGGGCTACTTCACCACGTGCGGCAACCTGAACGGCGACGGCACGTTGGCCTACCGCCTGGCTGGGCTGCCGCTGACGGCGCAACGCCTTGCGCTGCTGAGCGTGGATCACTTCCGCAAGCCGGAAGACCGCTTGTATGGCGGTGGGTCGCTGAATGGCAGCACCTGGGAAGCGCGGCATGAGCTGAGCTATGTGAAGTGGCTGATCCGTGTGCCTTTTGTGCTGTTTGCGGTGTGGCTGGGCGGTGGTTTGTGGTGGGTGGCGCGGCGGTTATATGGCAACGAGGGCGGCGCGCTGGCCTTGTCGCTGTATGTGTTTTGCCCAGCCATTGTGCGCTACGCGACGACGCCGAACAACGACATCCTGGCGCTGTGGGGGCTGTATGGGCTGCTGTATACGGCCATCGGCGTGGCACATGCGTTGCAAGGGCCGCGCCGCAAGTGGCGGCCGCGCATCGCGCTGCTGACGGTGGCGCTGGGGCTTACCGCAACCGCGCATCTGCTCGCGGCCATCGTGGGCTTTCTGGCCGGTGCGGCGTTCTTCTGGTACCTGGCAGAGCGGCGGCGGGCGTATGTGGCGCAGATCCTGATCTTTTCCGCTCTGGGCGCGCTCGTTGTGGTGTTCGTCAGCTTTTCCTTCCGCTTGCCGGCGTTCAGCTATGTGTTCACGGGGGGCGCGGCGCGCTTTTGGTTCTCGCTGGAGCCGGCCCGCAGCTTTGTGCATCAGCTGACCAACGCGCCCATCCTGGTGGCCGGTGCGGTGGCGCTGGTGGTGTACGTGTCAGCAAAGCGGTCGCGGTACTTCGGCAACACCACACCGTTGCTGATTGTATTTATGCTGGTGCCGCTGTACACCACGCAGGTGATCTCCGCCCCGTGGCTGTGGGCGTTGCCGTTTCTGTTTACGTTTATCGGCGGCGTGTTTGCGGATGTGCTGGAAAGCCGGCAGCGTAAGGTGTTTCTGCTGCTTTCCGGGGCGACGGTGATGGCGCAGGCAGCGCTGTGTTGGCTGTCGCTGGGCAGCGCGGCGAGCCTGTAAGCCCAGCCGCGGCGAGCGCATACCCCGAAGGTAGGAGCCTCCAGCGATCCCGGAGCGTGGCGCGGCGTCGCGCAAGTGCATCTTAGTGGGGAAACCGATCTCGCTCTTGTGAGCAACATTTACTGAGGCCTCTTGAACGCCCCTTCTACGTCTGACTCTTTTTTGCGTCCCTTCAGCTTTTCTTCTTCTGTTCGCTACGCCTCGGCCGCCCTGCTCAGCGGATGCCTTTTGCTTCCCCTGATTGGTTGCAAGAACCACAAGCTGAGCCTGTCCAACCTGTTTCACCATCGCAGATCGAAGTCGAAGCCCAACACGACGGAGTACAGCGACAACCTGCATCAGGTGGCCGGCACGCCGAAGCTGGCCATGCTGAAGTGGAACAGCTTCACTGAGGACCAGCCGATCGTGCAACAGTTTTATGACGATCGCGATTGGGAGCTGGCGTGGAGCCGCAACGGCAAGCCCACCTCCGCGGCGACAGCGCTGATCCAGATGTTTACCGACGCCGACAAGAAAGGGCTGCGACCGGACGACTACGATGGGCAGCGCTGGCAGGATCACATCCACACGATGCTGGCCGCGCCCAATGACCAGAACACGGTGGCGCAGTTTGATGTGGCGGTGACCGTGACGGCGATTCGCTTTCTGGAGGACCTGCACCTGGGCCGGATCAACCCGCAGTCGCTCAACTTTGATATCGACGTGCCCGCAAAGCGCGCCGCGTTCGACGTGGCAACGCTGTTGAACGATCAGTTGGTGGATGCCGACGACGTGCCCGGCGCGGTGGCTGCGGTGGAGCCTCAAAACTCGATGTACCAGAAGACCGAGCAGGCGCTGCCGCACTACCTTGAGCTGGCAGAAAAGGTGAGCACGCAGCCGCAGCCGGTGCTGCCCACGGTAAGCAAGCCCGTGGCCCCGGGCGGCAGCTATCCCGGCATGGCGCTGCTGGTGCAGCGGCTGGCGCTGGAAGGTGACGGCACGCCGCAGGCGAGTGGCGATCAGTACACGCCCGATGTGGCGCAGGCGGTGCAGCATTTCCAGTCACGCGTCGGGCTCAACCCGGACGGCAAGCTTTCACAAGGCACCGTAGATGCGCTGAACGTGCCGATGAGCGTGCGTGTGCAACAGATTGATGATGCGCTGGAGAAGTGGCGCTGGCTGCCGGATCAGTATGTGAAGCCACGCCTGCTGGTGAACTTGCCGGAGTTTTATGTGCGGGCTTACAAAGCCGACGGCGATCTCGACTTCAAGATGAAGGTGGTGGACGGCGAGGCCAAGGGCAACCATGACACGCCGGTGTTTGTGCGCACCATGAAGTACTTGATCTTCCGCCCGTACTGGAATTTGCCGGTGTCCATCGTCAAGAAGGACTTGATGAAGCACCTGGGCGGCGGCAACGGTTATCTGGAGGCGCACGGGTACGAGGTGACCAACGCCAGCGGTCAGCCGGTGAGCGGGTGGAGCGCCGGAGACCTGGAGCACTCGCGCTACCTGGTGCGGCAGAAGCCGGGGCCGAAGAACTCGCTGGGGCTGGTGAAATTTATGTTCCCCAATGAGTACGACATCTACATGCACTCCACGCCGGAGATGAATCTGTTCAACCTGGCGCGGCGCGATCGCTCGCATGGGTGTGTGCGCCTGAACGACGCGGAAAAGATGGCGAACTGGGTCTTGCAAGGGCAGAGCGAGTGGGACGCCGACAAGATTCATCAAGCCATGTTCGGCCAACCGCTGCAGGGCGACGACGCCGATGCCAACAGCGTCGCCAAGCAGCCCGCGGGCGCCGACGCAGACTCAGGGCCGACCTCGACAGCGTCGCAGGTGAAGGACAACAAGCAGGTCAACCTGAAGACGCAGTTGCCCGTGGTCCTCACCTACCTGACCGCCAATGCGGATGAAGATGGGACGATGCACTTCTTCAACGACATCTACGGCTACGACAAGAACCTGGAGGACGCGCTGGCAAGTCCTCGGCCCTATGATCGCAAGGTTGTGAAGATTAATCCGAAGCTGACGCCGGGAGAGACGGAGTGAGAAGCGGTGCTCGGTGCTCGGTGCTCGGTGCTCGGTGTTTGATGCCCAGTTATTGGTGCCCAGTGTAGACGATGTTTCGAGTGTTGAACGTTGATTTTGAACGTAGCAGTAATTGCATCTGGACGGAGGAGAGTTAGGCAGTACAAAGGGCTGATCCGTTAGGGATCAGCCCTTTGTGGAGTCAAACGGAACTTTACTTACTGGCCGGTTCGGTCATTTTCTCGTGCATCTTGGCGACGAGTCCTTCGGGGGCGATGCCGGCCAGGGCGCCTTGGATCTTGGTGCCAAGGCTGGCGGAGTAGACGTGCTCGTCGCCGTTCATCAGCGCGGCAAAGCCCTGCTTGGCGACGTCGTACGGGTTGGAGTCCTTCTTGCCTGAGGTGCCGGCTTTGGTGTCGCCGAGATCGGCACGCTCGAAGAAGTTGGTGTCCGTGGGGCCGGGCTGCAGGGCCGTCACGGTGATGCCGCTGTCCTTGAGTTCATAGCGCAGGCTCTTCGCAAACGAAAGATCAAAGGCCTTGGAAGCCGCATACACCGCTTCCTTGGGCGCAACCATCTCGCCGGCGATGGACGAGGTGATCAGGATCTTGCCGGAGCCCTGCTTCACCATTTTCTGCACCGCGTATTTGGCGAGATGAACGGTGCTTTCACAGTTGAGGCGAACGATGGTGATCTCTTTTTGGAGATCGCTTTCCGCAAAGAGCCCGCCCTCGCCAACGCCGGCGTTGAGCGCGATTGCGTCGAGGCTGCGTCCGGAAGACTCAACCTGTTGCCAGAACTGCCTGCAACCGTCGAAGGTAGCAAGGTCGGCCTGAATGGGTGTGACGGTGACGCCGATAGACTTCAACTCGGATGCGGCGTTCTGGATGCCGCTGTCTTCTGCCCCGATGATCAGGTCGTAGCCGTTTTCCGCGAAGACTTTGGCCAGGTTGTATCCGATTCCGCTTGAAGCGCCTGTTACCACTGCGAGCTTGTCTGCCATAGGAGATCCTCTCGCTCTGGCCATTGTGCGGCCGTGAGCCCGATGAGAGGTGTGATGCAGAAAGACAGCGCAAGCGCTAAGCCACGCATGACCGCAGGAGCGCCCACCCTGCTATCGCGAAGCGCTCAACCCTTCCTGCTCATTACTGTTTTTGGTGCCGAAGAAAGGACTCGAACCTTCACACCCTTGCGAGTACATGGACCTGAACCATGCGCGTCTGCCAATTCCGCCACTTCGGCTCACTCGCCGGTGCCGAAGCACCCGCGCTGTGACATCTTAGTCTCCCAAACCCGGCCCCTGCTGTCAATGTACGACGGGGAGGTACACTGAGTCGGAGCGAAACTTCGATCCCTGCGGGCCCGTCTTTCAGCCAACATTCCACTTGGAGCATTGCGGCCCCATGAGTGAACCGTCGACCTCGTTTCCAGCTTCCAACGCAACGATCCCCGAAGACCTGAGTCTCGAGATCCGGCGCATTCCAACTCGCTCGAGGTGATCGTGCAGACAAGCTATCTGCTCTCGATGGCGGAGTTGAAGGACCCTGCGGCGGAGTGGCTGCGCATGCTGGACTCCGGCGTGATGAAGGCCTTGGATTTGAATGGGCAGTTGCGGGAATACATAAAGACGCATACGTCGAAGTAATGGCTAGTGGCTAGTGGCTAGTGGCTGGTGGCTGGTGGCTGGTGGCTGGTGGCTGGTGGCTGGTGCTTGGTGCGTGGTGCGTGGGGCTTTGTGCTTGGGGCTTGGTGCGTAAGGGTTTCTTGTGGTGAGATGCTTGGTAATGTGCTAGTTCGCTGCTGCTACGGCTTCGAGGATCTTTTCTGCGGTTTGGCGGTCTCCGTTGTCGGAGGGGTCGTGATTGTCTTCGAGGATCGAGAAGACGAGCTCGTGGCCGCTGGCGCACTGCACATAGCCGGCAAGTGCGTGTGTTTCGCCGAGCGTTCCTGTTTTCGCGAAGACCTTTGCTTTGAGCGGTGATGTGGTGAAGCGGTTTGCGAGTGTGCCGTCGACTCCGGCTAGGGGCAGGGCGGCTTTCCAGGCGGTATACCAGGGTTGTGTGGCGGCGTAGGCGAGCAGCTTGGCTTCAGCGCGCGGCGTGACCAGGTCTTTCGTGCTCAGGCCTGAGCCGTCGTAGAGCAGGAAGTCATGATCGATGAGGCCGGCCTGCAAGAGCCACGCGCGAAGAATGCGTGCGCCTCCCAGCGACGATGCGCCACGACCGCAGGTGAGCTTGGCATCAAGCTGGCGCAGGAACATCTCTGCATGGAGGTTCGCGGACGTCTTAAGCGTGAACTTGACGTCGGCAGCCAGTGGCGCTGAGGTGTGCTGGGCAAGTAGTTGGTCCGGTTGTGCCGTTCGCTCGCAGTCGAGCTCGCAGGGCGTTCCGTGAGCGGCAGAGGTGGCGCAGTCGTCCGGGGTGCGCAGAGTCTGCAGAAAAGGCTGCGGCGTGGCCGGGATAAGATGCACAGCTGTGGCTTTGCCGCTGATGCGCACGGCACGTTGCGTAAGCGTGAAGCGCAGCGACTCCGCTGCATATTGCGCAGGGTCGTCGAGCGCAACGTGCTCGCTGATAGGGCTTGCACCCGGCGACAAGGTGCCAAGCACGGTGAGCTCTCGCGGGTGACCTGGGACAGGCTGCACGTCGACGTGGTCCCTTGCTCCTGGCGCGGACGGCTCGATGGCGACGTTGTTCGAAAGATGCAGGAAGGGAACGAGCTGGTCCAGTTGAGGTGAGGCTGTGTTTGCTTTGTTCGAAGCAGATGTTCCCGTTCCTGGCTGCGGCTTGATCGTGAGGTGCAGCTGGTTGTCGGCAAAAGACAGCGCGCTGGGCAGGGCGCCATAGCCCCAGGTGAGGTCCTCGGCAGCCCAGCCTTCGGGCGGCTGCTCCTGGGCGAACAGTTCGTCATCGCCAACGACGTTGCCCGTGATGCTATGCACACCTTTGGCGAGCAATTGTGCTACGAGGTCATTGAGGCCCGTGGACCCCAACTTGTTCGGATTGCTTGTAATACTAGCGGCACTCGCCTCTGTTGCGAGATCTGTGGTGCCAAAGCTGGGGTCGCCGCCGCCGACGAGGATGAGATCACCCTTCACAGTGCCTGTAGTCACGTTCAGTTTGCCGTAGATGCCGGTTGTAAAGCGCGCATCGGGGCCGAGCAGCGCCATGGCTGCAGCTGTGGTGAAGAGCTTCGCGGTGGAGGCTGGGCGAAAGAGTTTGCCTTCCTCGAGGCCGTACACGGGTGTGCCATCGAGTTGCGTGATGGCGATGCCCCAGTGCGCACGTGCGGCTGTGGGTTCGTGCAGCAGGCTGTCGATGGCGGCGCCGAGCGGCGTGCCTTGCCCGGTGGGGAAGGGTTGTGGTGCGGCCTCCGGCGCTTGCTGTATTGATGTGGCCGTGGCGGGGACTGCACTTGGCGCAGGCGACGGCGTTGGCGATTGCGCGGGTGCTTGCGGGGTGATGAGCATGGCCGCCCACAGGCTTGCGGCGAGAGGCAGAGTGCCCTGCAGGAACATGCGCGCAGTCTATCGCACCTTCTGAGCGTGCTGACTAAATGTACGAAGTGGAGTAGAGTCTTGGCAACTTCAGAAGAACGATTTCTGGAGCACTGGGGCCACTGGAACGCGTAGCAGGGTCAAGCCAGGGGGAGACCACCATTCGTCGATGCGGCGAGCGGCGTCATACGCGCATGGCCTTTGTTTCGAGAACGCGCTTTGACTGGCAACTGCGCAACCGCGTGTTGTCTTTGGGCGAGCGCACGCGCCTGATGGCGATCCTGAATCTGACTCCTGATAGCTTCTCCGGCGATGGCTATGCGGGGCGTGGCGTGGATGCTGCGCTCGCAACAGCCTGCGATTTCGTGGATGGCGGCGCCGACATTCTGGACCTTGGCGCGGAGTCGACGCGGCCAGGCGCGCAGCCCATCAGCGCCGAGGAAGAGCAGGCACGTCTGTTGCCCGTGCTGGAAGCCATCTGCAGGGAACGGCCCGGGGCGCTGATCTCCGTGGACAGCTACCACGCGGCAACAGCGCGTGCCGCAGCGAAGGCCGGTGCAGAGATTGTGAACGATGTTTCAGGTCTGCAGTGGGATGGCGCCATGGCGCAGGTTGTTGCGGAAACGGGATGCGGCCTGGTGCTAATGCACACGCGTGGACGCCCACCTGAGTGGAAAGCGATGGCTGCGCTGGGACGGGAACAGGTGTTGCGCCATGTGTTTGGCGGGCTGGTGGAAGGCCTGGCGCTCGCGGAGATGACGGGCATTCAGACGGAGGCCATTGTCTTGGATCCTGGCTTTTCGTTCGGCAAGTTTGGCGCAGAGAACTTTGCGTTACTGGCGGAGCTCAGCTCGCTGCATCAGCTTGGGCGGCCGCTCTTGGTGGGCCTTTCGCGCAAAGGCTTTCTGGGGGAAGCGGTGCGCGACGTGCAAACAGAACGCGAACGCAAGAGCTTGCCGAGCCTTGCGCGGCGCGATGCGACGTTGGCGGGCAATGTCGCTGCGGTGCTCGCCGGGGCCCACATCGTGCGCGTGCATGACTTGCAGGCGACACGGGAAGCTGTTGCTGTGGCGGATGCGGTGTTAGCTGCGGGTGATGTGCCCGTCAGCATGTTTGGTGCGGTGTAGATCGGTGCCGGGT
>CAXTRU010000045.1:5987-14735 GCA_964246665.1 uncultured Acidobacteriaceae bacterium | reverse complement strand
CGTAATGGTGTACCGAGGGCAAAGGCAATTTCTGGTACACGATATGAGCCTGCGGGAAGTCCTTCACGATCTGGTCCATGGTGCTCTGCGCTGCTTTGCAGTTTGTGCATTGCAGGTCGGCAAATTCCACCATCTCCAGATCCTTGCTGGCCGCGCCGCGCGCCGGCCCATCCGCGCGCTGCTGCAGGGTCGCCCGCACCTCCGCAAAGGGATGCGTGCCAAACGGAGCGAGGTCGCCCTGCACGGCATGCTTGCCATCCGGCGTGATCAGAAAGGCATACGTGCCCATGCGCGTCGGCTGCCGCTTGTCGGCGACGGACACCTCTACCTTCACGAAACCGGGAACCGTGGCCGGCTCGATTGAATTGACGCTCCACTGCCTGTTCTCATCCACGCCCCACACAGCGTGAAGAAACGCGTCCACCGTCTCCCGCGTAGGGCTGGGCGCGGTAAAGCGCTTGGGATCCACCGCGGGAAACTGTATGGGCTGCACCGGTGCGGCCGGTGATTGCACCTGGCCGGCGGGCGCGCCGGGTGTGGACGCCCCTGCCCCTGTCCCGCTACCGCCCGGTGTCTGTCCCGAGGCTGCGGGAAGCGGCGTCCGCGTGCCCGCGGGAGCTGAGGGCGTCTGGGCCTGCACAGCCCACGCTGTTGCTGCTACGCCGATCACGGCGATGCTCATCCATGCCTTCTTCAACACAAAACTCCTTGCCGGCTCGACCGGCCTTTGCAACACGCCTAGACTTCGCGCCGGGCGGCAATGGGAAACCGCCTGCCCATCCCGAACGCCTTCTTGGAAACCTTCAACACCGGTGCGGCCTGCTGACGTTTGTACTCCGCCGTCTCCACCAGCCGGATCACTTTGCGCACCAACTCAGGGTCGACGCCCTGCTGTGCCGCGATCTCATCTGCGGGCGTGTAGTCCTCGATGTAGGCACGCAGGATTGGGTCGAGCACCTCATACGCGGGCAGCGAGTCCGTGTCCTTTTGTCCCGGGCGAAGCTCTGCCGAGGGTGGTTTGGTCAGCGTGTCTGCGGGGATGACCTCGCGCTCGAAGTGGACCTCGTTGATCCAGTGTGCCAGCGCGTAGACCTCAGTCTTGTACAGGTCCGCAATCACCGCCAGGGCCCCGACCATATCCCCATAGAGCGTACTGTAGCCGCACGCCATTTCACTTTTGTTGCCGGTAGTCAGCACCAGCGCCCCAGTCTTGTTCGACACAGCCATCAGCAGCGTGCCACGGATGCGCGGCTGCACATTTTCTTCGGCCAAACCAAACGGCGTTCCCGCAAAGAACGGCTCCAGCCGGCTGGTGAACTGGTCGTAGATTTCGCGAATGGGTAGCACCGAGAAGCTGATGCCGAGATTGCGCGCAAGCAGCTCTGCGTCCGTCAGCGATCCGCTGGAGGAGAACTCACTGGGCATACCGATGCCCTGCACGTTTTCAGCCCCAAGCGCTTCCACGGCGATGGCCGCCACCAGCGCCGAATCGATCCCGCCGCTTAACCCGATCAGCGCCTTGGTGAAGCCGCATTTACGCAGGTAGTCGCGGGTGCCCAGCACCAGCGCGCTCCAGGTACGGGCATCTTCGGGCAACCCCGACGCTTGTGCGGCAGCCGCGGCGACGTCCTCATGCTGTGCCGTACCGCGAACCGGAAGATCGCGCGCCGTGTCCACGACGACGAACTCTTCCTCGAACGGGCAGGCCTGCGCGATCACCTCGCCTTGAGCATTCATGGCGAAGGAGTCACCGTCGAAGATCAGGCTGTCGTTCGCGCCTACCTGATTCACCATCACCACGGTGGCGCGGTGCCGCCTCGCCAGCGCGCCGATCATGCGCCGCCGCGTTTCCGTCTTACCGTGCCAGTACGGCGAGGCCGAAATATTCAGGATCAGGCGCTCGCCCGCCATGGTCTGCGGCAACGTCGCCCATTGCTTCATCAGCTCTTCCACGGGGTCCAGCGGGTAGTTCTGGCGCGGCCAGAAGAGCTTGTCGTTCCAGGCGTCCTCGCAAACCGTGATGGCCACAGGGCGGCCTTTGATCAGGGTCAGCGTCTGCCGGGTTGCCGGCTCAAAGTAGCGCTGCTCGTCAAAGACGTCGTAGAACGGCAGCAGCATCTTTTGTTGCACAAACTTCAACTCGCCATCTTCCAGCACCGCGGCGACATTGCGCACATGCTTCTGCCCCGGCCCTTCACAGCGCATGGGCGAACCGCACAGCACCGCGGGTCGGCCGGAGCCCTGGGTAAGCGCCGCTATCTGCTGCAGCGAATCCTCCGCCCGTCGGACAAAGCTTTCCTTTTCCAGGAGGTCGGCAGGAGGGTACCCGGAGGTTGCCAGCTCCGGAAAGATTACCAGGTCGGCGCCGCTGCTCGCAGCCTGCTCGATCCTCTCGGTGATCTTACTCAGATTGCCCGAAAAGTCTCCCACCGTGGGGTTGATCTGGGCCAGGGCGATGCGCACAACCTCATCTTATCGCGGCTCTGCGAACCCGCGCGTCCGTGCGGGATGCTACCGCCCGGGCCGCTAGGGACGAAGAGGACAATAGGCGGAATCTCCAAAGCTTGAAACAGGTACGCTAGGGCACACACCGCCGTCGCGGCGTCACGTATGCCACCAGAAGACAAGGCTGCCCCGCCCCCCAAGGTTCGCGTGCTCGTCGCCGACGATGAAGAGGTGATTGCCTCCACTCTGGCCACCATTCTCGAACTTGCCGGCTACGAGGTCTGTGCCGTGTACGGCGGCGAAGCCGCCCTGCGTTTGCTGGACCTGTTTAAGCCGGACCTGGTGATTACGGACATCATGATGCCGGGAGTTTCCGGGATCGAAGTGGCCTTCGCAACCCGGGCGGCCCTGCCCCGCTGCAGGGTGTTGCTGTTCTCCAGCCATGCCGGCCTGCACGATCTGCTGCGTACGAATGAGCAGGAAGGTCTAGCTTTTGACCTGGTCACGAAACCGATCCGCCCCGGAGACTTGCTGGACAAGCTAAAGGAAACGCTCCGGTCCGATGCGCCCGCCCTGCTCGTGCCGATCGACATCGATGAGGACAATATCCACTGACACGAAAGTCGCTGGGGGTGGGGGGACGGAGCTACGACCCCGTACCCGCTAGCACGACCCCAATGGTCCGTGCCAGGATGCGCGCGTCCAGCATCAGGTTCCAGTTCTCGACATAGGCGGTGTCGAGCGAGATGTAGCTGTCAAAGGACGGGTCCTGCCGCGCCTCGATCTGCCACAAACCCGTGATGCCCGGCAGCACATCCAACCGGCGCAGATGGGCCAGATCGTACTTTTCCACCTCGGAGGCCAGCGGCGGCCGCGGGCCTACCAGGCTCATGTCACCTTTCAGCACGTTGAAGAACTGCGGCAGCTCGTCAAGCGAGTACTTTCGCAGTTTCGCGCCCACCTTGGTGATCCGCGGATCGTTCTGCACCTTGAACAATACGTTGTCGCGCTCGTTCATGTGCGCGATCTGCTGCTTCAAACGGTCTGCGTTGGGCACCATCGTACGAAACTTGAAGCAGCGAAACACACGCCCTTTGCGCCCAATCCGCTCCGCCCTGTAGAAGATCGGGCCGGGAGAATCCATGCGGATCATCACCGCGATCACCGCCATGACCGGCGAAACAGCCATCAGCGCCATCGTGGCCAGGATGATGTCGATGCCCCGCTTCAGTACGAAAGCGCCTCGGGGGAACTCGCGGCGATGCAACGGGATGGTCGGGAACTGGCCGATGTACTCGACCGGCGCATTCCAGGCCAGGCCGTCATAGAGATCCGGCACCACGCGCACCTCAATGCCCAACGCGCGCGCATCTTCCACAACGCCGATGACGGTCCGCTTCTCCGCCGGGGTAGAAAAGTAAATCTCGTCTACAAACAGCGACCGGGCGACTGCCACGCAGTTCCGAATATCGCCGACCACGTTGGGATTATCGCGCTCGCGGCCGCTGTCCAGCGAGATGAATCCTTTGAAGCGGAAGCCCATGTGCGGCAGTGCTTCCAGGTGATTGCGCAAGGCGTGTCCCACGCGCCCATCCCCCACGATCAGCACATTGCGCACCTCCAGGCCGAGCAGGTATCGCCGCTCCCGCAGCTTGCGCCACAGCGCCCGGCGCAGCATCAGCATCGGCATGGTGAGAAGAACCGTGAGCAGCACGGCAAGGCGGGAAACGGCATAGCCGCGCGCCAGGTAGAGCGTTCCGCATAGCAGCAGACCGGAGGTGAGCACGGCCTGAACCGTCATTCGCTGTTCATGGAGGCCGCTGAAGTTGTCCCCGGGCCGGTACAGGCCCAAGAGCCGCGAGATCAGCACCAGGTAGATGCCAAACATCACCAGCATCAACAGCGACGGCAGGTGGGCCGCATGCGCCAGGTTAAAAAGAATGCTTCCGTTGCGTTCGGTGGCCCCGTCCAGCCGGATGCGCAAGGCGATCAGACCCGCCAGCACACCAGTGACCCCATCCAGCAAGGCCCAAACCACCACCGAGATCGATGGCCGACCAGCCGGACGTTCCCCCGAGGCCGCCGGCTCTTCCCGTGGACGTCCTCTACTCGAGATCACACCTTGTTCGAGAAAATTGGGAGTCGGCATACGTTGACGCCACCACGTCCTGAGCGTTCGGGTGCACCGAAACGTTGGTTCACCTAGGGTCGATAGACATCCCGGGTACTGCGAACAATCTACCATCCCGGTCAGGGGGAGGGTGACTCCCAAAATGGGTCATCTCAGGCCGGCAAAACCAACTCGTCCAGTTGCAGGAACTCCTGCAAGACGGCATCCTGGGTCGCTCGCATCTCTTCCGTGGTGCCGAAAAAGCGCGCCCGCCCTTCATGTAAAAAGAGCACACGATCGGCAAGTTTCTCGGCAAAACGCATATCGTGCGTCACCACGATGCTGGTCAGGTGCAACTGCGCCTTGAGCCGCTGGATCAGGTTCCCCAGCAGGTGCGCCATGAGCGGGTCGACCATCGTCGTTGGCTCGTCGTACAGCACAGCCGCCGGCTGCGCGGCCAAGGCTCGCGCAATCGCAACCGACCGCTTCATTCCCGTGGAAAGATCGCTGGGCAGCAGGTTTTCCATCCCGGCAACCCCCACCATCTCCAGCATGCCCTTCACCACCTGCAGAATTTGGTCTTCCTGCATGTCGCCGCGTTCCCGCAGCGGGAAAGCGACGTTTTCCCCCACCGTGATGGAGTCAAACAACGCCCCGTTCTGAAACACCATGGTCACCTTGCGGCGGACAGCCTGCATCTCGCGCTCGGTAAAGCCCGCAATATCTTGGCCGGCCACCATCACGGTACCGCTGTCCGGTTTCAAAAAGCCCATCAGGATCTGCAGCGAAACTGACTTTCCCACGCCGCTGCGGCCAAGGATGCAGAGCGTTTCGCCCGGGTTGACGCTGAAGCTCACGTCCTGAAGCACACGGAAGTCGCCAAAGCTCTTGCTGACGTGCTCAAAGGCGATGTACGCCGAGGCCGCCGGGACCGCGAAGTCCGCCCCAGCCAGACCGGCACCGGCCGCAAATTCGGATTCCTGCTCGGCATGCTCGGCCTCCGCTTCGTTCAGGACGGCGGACTCGGCCATGAACTCGCTCACGGCGGCCGCCACGTCCGGGGTCACGCTTGCAGACAATGGCTCGTTGGCGTCCTGGCTTACCGGCACCTTGGTCGCATCCGTCTCAGGCAAGCAAACGCATCCTCCTGTTCAAGTATGTCAGAGCGCTGCGGCCGCTGGGTCGCCTGGTGTCAGATCAGAAATCTGCCTTCCCCGTAGACACTTTTTGGTCCTCGTCGTCTGCAAAGCGCATTGCTCAGCTCAGCGACTCACGTGTCCAGCGCATCCAGGTGAGCTTCTGCCTCGGCAAACTCGTCAGGAGTGTTCAGGTTCGCGAACCAGAGGCGCTCCGCCGCTTGCTGCGCGTCCGTCGGGAAGCACCAATCGGCGGATCGGCTACGAGGTCCACGACGTGTGGTCAGGCCCGTGAACGGCGCGCACCACAATCCGGCTCCGGGCAGGAATCCATGCCGTTCGGCCAAGGCGCGCCCGGCCTGCTGGAAGACCAGCATCAGCTTGTGCTCGCCCCGTGCGATGGCCTCAGTGAGGAACGGCAAGACTTCCCTGTGCAGCAGGCAGAAGCCAGGCTGGGGACGTCCGTCTACTTGGTACAGCCGGATGCGTGCCCCCTGGTCCTTGCCTTGCAGCCAGGTGCGCAGCGAGAACCAAAGCAGCGCCGACGGGACAAAGGGCATGTCCACCGTCAGGAACAGGTTCCAGTCGAAGATCGAGTGCGCCAGCCCTGCCTCCATCCCGCTGATCGGGCCGCAGCCGGGGTGGAGGTCCGGCACACACGGCGCGTACGCCTCAAGTGCTGGGTCATCGCTGCAGATGCGCACGTCCATGCACACCCGTCGCAGCTTCTTCACGGCATGCCGGATCAGCGGCTCGCCGCCGAGCTCCAGCAGGGCTTTGTCCGCGCCCATACGGGAGCTCTTTCCGCCCGCAAGCACGTAGCCGCCGATCTCTGCGGGAAGCGGATCATCGCCCGCCATCAGGCACCCACATTTCCCAGAAACCGCACGATGGACTCAATGCCGCGATGGAAATTGCCGAGGTTGAACTTCTCGTTCGGCGCATGGAGGTTGTCGTCCGGCAGCCCAAAGCCCATCAGCACGGTCGGTATGCTTAACTCGCGCACGAAGTCACCCACGATCGGGATCGACCCACCGCCGCGCACAAAGACCGTTTCCTTGCCGAAGACCTCGGCCATCGCCGCCGTGGCCGCTCGGACGTACTCGTTGTCGGTCGAGACAACAATGGGCTCGCCCGAGTGGATCATCCGAACCTCGACCGAAACGCCCGCGGGCACAATGTCCTCCACAAACGCCTTGTACTTTGCGAATACGTCCTCCGGTCTCATCCCCGGCACCAGCCGGAAGCTGATCTTGGCTGTCGCCTTCGCCGGGATCACCGTTTTGGCGCCCGCCCCGGTGAAGCCTCCCGGGATGCCATGAACGTCCATGGTGGGTCGCGACCACAACCGTTCCAGGACGGTGAACATCTCCTCGCCCGTCAACTCAGGCGACCCAACCTCGTGTTCCCGGAACTGCTCCTCATCAAACGGCAGGCTGCGCCACGCGTCCAGTTCCGCCTTGGTCGGCTCTTCGATCCCGTCGTAAAAACCCGGAATGGCGATCCTGCCGTCGGTCCGCTTCAGCTGCGCGATGATCTGCGCCAGCGCCACAAACGGGTTCGGCGCCGCTCCGCCATACATCCCCGAGTGCAGATCCGTCCGCGCCCCGCGCACCTCAAGTTCGGTGTAGATCATGCCGCGCAGCCCCACACACAGGGTGGGCAGTTCCGGGGCAAACATCTCCGTGTCGCTGACCAGGGCACAGTCAGCCTTCAGCTGATCGCCATGCTCGCGCACAAACGCAGCGATGCCCTCGCCCCCGACCTCTTCTTCGCCCTCCACGATCACGCGCACGTTCACGGGCAGCGTGCCATGCGCCTTCATCAGGCTTTCCAGGGCCTTTACGTGCATCCACATCTGCCCCTTGTCGTCCACCGCGCCGCGGGCATACAGATTGCCGTCGCGCTCCTCGGGCTCAAAGGGCGGAGACTTCCACTCATCCAGCGGCTCGGCCGGCTGCACGTCGTAGTGGCCGTACAACAACACCGTGGGCTTGCCGGCACCTGCCTTGAGCCACTCACCATAGACCAGCGGATGGCCCGTGCGCGCTGCTTTGGTGCCGTTCGCCTCGGTCGAGGTCTCGATCAGCCGCACACTGTCCAGCCCTGCCCGTCGCAGGCCGTCCACCACAAACTCTGCCGCCCGGCGCACGTCGCCGACGTGCTCCGGCGCTGTGGAGACCGACGGGATGCGCAGCAGCGCCTTCAACTCCTCCACAAACTCCGCGCCATGCTCCCGTGCATACCCAACCGCGTTCTCGACACTCACCCGCTCACCCATTTGCATGCCGTCATTCTATCTATCGGCATTGCCAGGAAATCCTTTAGCTGTTTTGGAAAAATTTGTGTTGACACGCGGCGCTACACGGCTTAGCTTTGCATCACAAAGCATACGCACATGGACGACCTCTCCAAAGCGCTGGGCGACATCACCACCATACGGCGGCAACTCGCGGGCAGCACGGAGTTCCGCGGCTATGGTCCCGTAACCCTGACGCTCACCGGCCTGATCGCGGTGGGTGCGTCCGTGGCGCAGGCGGTTTGGGTGCCCTCGCCCAACGCGCATCCCTGGGCCTACCTTGCGATCTGGACCGCGACGGCCCTGCTTTGCGCCGGACTGACGCTCGTCGGCATGGTGGCGCGGACACGCCGGCTGCACTCCGGGATCAGCAATGAAATGCTGCGCCAGGCAGCGGAGCAATTCCTCCCCGCGCTGCTCGCGGGCACGCTCGCCACAGGCACGCTTGCCGCCTACGCGCTGGCGCAGCTCTGGTTGCTCCCCGCGCTTTGGCAGATTGTCTTCAGCCTTGGCATCTTCGCATCGTGCCGTTTTCTGCCACGCCCGATGCTGGCCGCAGGCTCTTGGTACCTCGTCTCCGGCCTGCTGTCGTTGCACTTCGGCGACGTCCGTGCGCTGTCGCCCTGGACCATGGGCCTCGCGTTCGGCGCCGGGCAGTTTCTCGTGGCTGGCATTCTTCTCTTCACCGCCCAGGAGCACGCGTCATGAAGCCTGATCCCAAGCCGCTGAGCGGCGAGGCGGCAGAAGGCGAAAGCACA
>CAXTRU010000045.1:0-5932 GCA_964246665.1 uncultured Acidobacteriaceae bacterium | reverse complement strand
GGCCTTGATCGCGTGATCCATGAGCGCGCACGGCTCAGCATCCTTACCTCGCTGCTCACCCATCCCAAGGGCCTTACCTTCAACGAGCTGAAACAACTCTGCTCGTTGACGGACGGCAATCTCAGCCGACACCTCAGCATCCTGGAAAAAGGCGGCATGGTCGAGATCCTGAAGGCCCATGAACGCAACCGGCCAGTCACCACGTGCAAGGTCACAGCTGCCGGGCGCAAACGCTACCTCGACTACCTGTCGACCTTGGAGCAGGTAATCCGTGACGCAGAAAAGACAAGCTCGGCACAAGCACAATCCCATGCGGGACGGCTCTCGCCCGCCACGAGTTGACCCTTTTTTGACCACACACTTTGCAATGCAAAGAACTTTACAGATGGAGCCAGAAGATGCTCGAATCCACAACGCCTGCCACCCCACCGCATCCAGAACGGAGCGCCAAAGACCGCTCCATGGGGACCAAACTCCTCGTCGTGTGCGGGCTCGCGGTCGGCATGACGATTCCTGCCCTGTTCGTGTCCGGTGTAGTTGACGAGCGGAGCGAACGGGCCGCGAGCGTCGTCCGTGAGATCAGCGCCAACGTGGGCGGGCCGCAAACCTTCCTCGGTCCCACGCTCGCCATCCCGTACCACAGCGCCATCAGCGCCGACCGCGGTGTGTACTTCGTCTTCCCCGCCCAGGCCTCCGCCGACGTCAACGTCACGACGGAAGAACGGCGCCGTTCCCTGTTCCGCGTGCCCGTATATAAGACGGACGCCCAGCTAAGCTCCAACTTCGATCTGTCCGGTGTGCCGCACGCGCTTCCGGTTGGCTCGGTGCTGGACTGGAACGGTGCCGAACTCGTGGTTGGGGTCAGCGACCCGCGTAGCGCGCTCTCCGACGCGACGTTCACCTCGCCTGCGGGCACCGCGACGCTGACCCCGGCACAACTGCTGCCCACGCTGAGTCTTCCTGTCGAAAACGCAAGTCCCCGGAAGCTCACGCTGCTGGGCGCGCCAATTCCGCATCTGCCGGCCGGAGCTCAATTTACGGTCAAAGCAGATCTGCGTTTCTCCGGCGCGCAGCACGTCGCGGTCCTGGCCTACGGCAAGTCCACAAACCTCACAATGCGAGGCGACTGGCCGCATCCGGGCTTCGATGGATGGCAACTGCCGGCGACCGACACCGTGACCCGTCAGGGCTTCACTGCCCAATGGAGCATTCCCTTCATTGCTCGCGGCGTGCCTGCGGAAGGCACCGTGGACAACATCGCCGGCCTGAACGCCACGGACCTCGGCGTGTCGCTGATTGAACTTGCGACGCCGTACCAGTCGGTGACCCGCTCGCTGAAGTACGCGCCGCTCTTCATCAGCCTCGTCTTCCTCTCGTATTTCCTATTTGAGTCGACATCCCGCAAGCGGGTCCATCCGGCGCAGTATGTACTCGTCGGTACGGGGCAGTTGCTGTTCTACCTACTGCTGCTCTCCTTCGCCGAGCACCTTGGTTTCGATCTCGCCTATCTCATTGCCGGAGTTGCGACCGTCGGCCTGCTCTCGTTGAATGCGCGTTGGGTGTTCGCCAGCAAGCTCCAGGGCTACCGTGCCCTGGCCACCTTCGGACTGCTATACACGGTAATCTTCGGCCTGCTGCGGTTGGAGGACAACGCCCTGCTCGTCGGTGCCGTCACCAGCTTCCTTGCACTCGGGGGTGCTATGTATCTCACTCGCGACCTTGACTGGTACAGCTCGCTTGGCAAACTTGGGCCACAGTCGCCCGAGCCGGCACCGCTGTGGCCCCATTCGCCGCAGTAGCTTTCACCTCTATCTTTCACCTTTGCCGCTTCACGTTTTCAGGAGGCCATCGTTGCTCAGCAAACACACACCGCCCACAGGACCCCACGTCGCTATCATCATGGACGGCAACGGACGTTGGGCCACCGGCCGTGGCCTGCCCCGGGCCGCCGGTCACCGCGAAGGCATCGCTGCGGTACGCCGCACGGTGCAGCACGCGACAGACGTCGGCATCCGCTGCCTGACACTGTATGCGTTCAGCGCAGACAATTGGCGCCGCCCAGCGATCGAGGTGCAAAGCTTGCTCTGGCTCCTGCGCATGTACCTTAGGCTGGAAACCAGCAAGTTGCGGGAACAAGGCGTTCGCCTGGAAGTGATTGGGCGCCGGGATCGCCTGCCCGAGGCGGCTCTCACGCAGATCCGGAAAACAGACCAGGCCACCACGGACGGGCAACGACTCTTGTTGCGTGTGGCCATCGACTACTCGTCGCGGCACGCCATCGCCCGTGCGGCGCTGGACCTGCTGACGGCTCGCCGGCCCCCTGCGGGCGAGCACCTTCAGGACAGACTAGCCCGGCTGATCTCGCCCGAAGCCGGTGACGTGGACCTGCTTATCCGCACTGGCGGAGAAAAGCGCCTTTCGGACTTCCTGCTGTGGGAGTGTGCATATGCCGAACTGCACTTCACGGATCGTCTGTGGCCGGACTTTGGCGAAAGGGACCTCGACGTGGCGCTGGCAGACTTTCACAGCCGTACCCGTCGTTTTGGCGGTTTGCCCGTAGACACTGCCACAAGCGGCTCAACATCGTCGACCAGCGCTACTGGTCGGCTTGGCCGTCAGCCTGTACAAGATCCCGCAACGGCCTAGATCGCTCAAGCGCTCTCGGCCAGCACTGCTACCTGATTCCTATGCCACGATCAAAAACGGCTATGAACCCCACTCTCTCCCTCAGAAAGATTCGTTTCTGGCTTGCTGTCTTCATCGTTGGCCTTGTCGTAAGTGGCGTCACGGCGTTCCCGCTGGAAACTGAGCTCCGCAGCCTGGTGCACCTCAGCCAGGTCCCGAGCGTTCGCCCAATTGCAACAGCAACGCGTTTTCTCCCCTGGCTGGAGCGCGTCTACGGCGGCCTGACGGAGACCAACCGAAGCTTCCCTTTCCTTGCCTACGGAACGGACTGGCTCGCCTTCGCTCACCTCGTCATCGCACTCGTATTTGTCGGGCCGTACCGCGACCCATACAGGAATGAGTGGGTGATCACTTTCGGGCTCATCGCCTGCGCCACGGTTCCAGCGCTCGCTCTGATCGCCGGGCCCATCCGTGGCATCCCCTTCGGCTGGCGGCTAATCGACTGCAGCTTTGGCTTGCTTGGGGCCGTGCCTCTGCTGCGTTGCCGTTGGCTGCTCCGCCACTCCAGCCTTGCCCAGAGCAACTTCGAGCCCATGTCTCTCGATGCCTAGCGCCACGCCTCCATACGGCGCAACAAAAATTGAGCTAGCGCGCCGGGTGGACTATCTCCCTTTGGGCTGACCTCCTGCGTTCCACTTCGGAACGAAGTCACTGGCCGCCAACCAGCGAACAGGCTCGATCAGTGACTGGATCGCGGCGGTCATGAACGGCAGGTCGAGGTGCTGCATGTCATCGTTGGGCTGGTGATAGGTCGGTACCGTTCCCCAACCTGCTGCCGTGTGGGCCACCACGCCCCTTAGCGCGAGGGAGTAGTTGTCGGATCGCTCGAAGAAGTGCTCCTCCGGGTAGGGATCGGGGCCAAGCAGCGCTCCATGGGCTCTCAGTTCCGGGCCAAGATTCGAGCGATCCCACCCAGTCAGCAACAACGTTCCTTTGGGCAACTTCGGATCCTGGTTGCCGATCATTTCAAACTCCAGGTTCGCGACCAGACTCTTCAACGGTACTGGCAGGTGCTCTCCGAAGTAAGTGGACCCGAGTTCCCCAAGCTCCTCGCTGCCATAGCAGACGAACAAAACATTACGCCGCAGTTTGGGCCCAGCCGCAAGGGCATGGGCCAGTTCCAAGACAGCCGTCGTCCCTGACGCGTCGTCGTTCGCGCCATTGAAGATCGCGTCGCCACTAACCGCCTTGCCCGTCCCCAAATGGTCCAGATGCGCCGAGAGCAGGATCGTGCCGGCGTCGGGATCACTGCCGGGCAGGAAGCCCAGCGTGTTGAAGGTATCGCGCGTTTTGCTGTCAACGCCCTCATGCACCGTCAGCAACACCCTCGAGCCCTCCGGCAGTTGGGTGATCTGTACCATTGCTGCCCCAGTGAGCGCCAGAATGCTTGGCCCGCCCCTATGCCCGTGTTCACCAACCAAACGGACCGGTGTATCGGTGCGGGTTCCGTTCAGGGTGTACACACCGCGCGTCGACTCGTCAGCAGGCACAAGCACCAACCCCGCCCCAAGCCGGCGTAACATCCGGGCTGTCTGCATGGAAGTTACCGTGTTCGGAACCCCGACCGCCATGATGGCTGCGCCCCGTGTCGCGGCTTTGGTGGATTCTCCGTTGACATGAGCCAACACCAAGCTTCCGTTCGCGCTAACCCCGGAGGACGAGATGAGCGTAAAGTCCTGCCCCTCAGAAAAATGCAACGTTCCCGCTTGCAATACCGCATGCCCGTCCAGGGAGGGTGAGACGACCTTGGCCACTTGCAGGTAGCTGTCGTTCCCAGGGACGTGCTGGAGACCATAGGCCTCAAACTGCGTAGCCACATAGGTTGCGGCAATCTGTTCATCGCGCGTGGCACTGCCCCGGCCGGCCAAGACGTCACTGGCAAGAAACTCCTCATGCGCCCGTACCCACTCAGGGCGCACCGTCCACGAAGGAGCCGTTTGGGCCGGAACCTGCCCGGAAACAAGCACAACGAGGCTTAAACACCAGACAACAAACGACCTGCTCACACCCAACTCCATCCCTTTTTGGCTTCAGTCAGCATATCGACCTTTCGCCGTTTCTTTGTAGAGTACGCCGGTGTGTCCATCGGTACCGTCACGTGACCTTTGATCAAGAAATGCACTCAACCGACCTCGCCCGTGGCCAGAAATTGCCTTTGCTCGGCTAAACTTAAAGCTGCTGTACGTGAACCAGACCTGCCGTGGAACTTACCCTTATCCCTCTCGCCGTGGTCCTGCTCTTTCTCTCCGGAACGGGCAGCCGTACGTCCCTCGCCGAGGGACCATCCGCGTCGACAGGCCTGATCCGCCTTTGGCTGACTGGCGACAGGCGGCAAAGCTCCACGGGCGCGGCGGCAAGGAACACCACCTACACGAAGTCGTTGGTGGCGGAAGGACGCGAGCTGCAAGCCGCGTACAGAAGTAGTCAGGGCACGACCGCCCGGAGAGCGCAGGCCGAAGCTCAGCAGCGGCGCCATAATCTCCTGCACCGACGTTTCGGCGTGGCCAGCGCTGTGTTCTTTTCAACGGCGCCGCCGCTCGCTTAACCAGCGCAACGTCCGTCAGGGTACTCCCTGCTTCTTTCTGATCCATGCTCATTCGCCCGCCCGGGCCCGGTTACGCGAAGGATTCCGCCGTGTTAAACAATGCTCTCGCCAAAGTTTTTGGCACTTCCAACGAGCGCGCCGTCAAGCGCCTCCTCCCCATCCTGGCCAAAATCAACGGTCATGAAGAGGCTCTGAAAGCCCTCACCGACACGCAACTGCAGGGCAAGACCGCCGAGTTCAAGGCACGCATCGCACAGGCCCTGAACGGGCTCACCGATCCCGAACAGATCGCCGCCACCGAGAAGGCCGCGCTTGACGACCTGCTTCCCGAAGCATTTGCCGTGGTGCGCGAGGCTGGCCGCCGCATCGTCGGCATGCGCCACTTCGATGTCCAGATGATCGGCGGCATGGTGCTCCATTCCGGCAAGGTCGCCGAGATGAAGACCGGCGAAGGCAAGACGCTCGTGGCCACGCTTGCCTGCTACCTCAACGCGCTCGCCGGCCACGGCGTCCACGTCGTCACTGTGAATGACTACCTCGCCAAGCGCGACGCCGAGTGGATGGGCAAAATCTATGGCTTTCTCGGCCTCACCGTCGGCGTCATCGTTCACGACCTTTCCGATCAGCAGCGCCGCGAGGCCTATGCCGCCGACATCACCTACGGCACCAACAACGAGTTCGGCTTCGACTACCTGCGCGACA